>JAIKWF010000040.1 GCA_024685005.1 Lachnospiraceae bacterium | reverse complement strand
TCTTTTGTTACCTCAAAGTCCGTTGGCCTGTCAATCGCCTCATGCTGATAGGCATGTATTGATTTTTTATCTTTAAGCAAAGCGGCTACAACAACCTGCAGCCGCCTTGCGATTTATAACCTTGTTATTTTTGATCTTGTTTCTTATTGTTTCTTAGCCGCGGATTTCTTCGGCAGGCGGACCTTGTCAAGGTGCCAGATCTCATCCACATACTGCTGAATGGTGCGATCGGATGTGAACTTGCCGCTGTGGGCAATGTTCAGAATGGCCTTCTTTGCCCAGCCCTTCTCGTCCTTGTACGCCTCTTCCACTCTCTTTTGTGCCTCAGCGTAGGACTTGAAATCCTTCAGGATAAAATAGGTATCGGCTCTGGAGGTTGACAGGGTGTTGAGCAGGGAGTTGTAAAGATCCCTGAACAGCTCCGTATCCTGGGAATAGGTTCCGTTGATCAGCTGCATCAGCACCTTGCGGATATCCGCATCGGAGTTAAAGATCTCCATGGGATCGTAGCCGCCGTTGTTCTCATAGTTGATGACTTCGTCAGAGGAAAGACCGAAGATAAAGGCATTCTCTTTTCCTACCTCTTCCACAATCTCCACATTGGCTCCGTCCATGGTTCCCAGGGTTACCGCACCGTTTAACATAAACTTCATGTTACCGGTTCCGGAAGCCTCTTTGGAGGCGGTGGAAATCTGCTCGGAAACATCTGCTGCCGCAAAGATCCATTCTGCATTGGATACACGGTAGTTCTCAATAAATACTACTTTGATCTTGCCGTGGATGGAATCATCGTTGTTGATCACATCCGCAACGGAGTTGATCAGCTTGATGGTCAGCTTTGCATTTTTATATCCGGCAGCTGCCTTGGCACCAAAGATGAAGGTTCTGGGATAGAATTCCATCTCCGGATTCTCTTTCAGCTCATTGTACAGATACATGATATGCAAAATGTTCAGAAGCTGTCTCTTATACTCGTGAAGTCTCTTAACCTGTACGTCGAAGATGGATCTGGGATCCACTTCAATGCCGTTATGCTCACGGATGTACTCAGCCAGGCGAACCTTGTTCTGGTACTTGATATTCATGAATTCATGCTGCGCTTTTGCATCGTCTGCATAAACCGCAAGCTTTTTGATCTTGGGAAGATCGGTGATCCAGTCTGCTCCCACATGGGCGGTAACCCACTCTGCCAGAAGGGGATCGCCGTGCAAAAGGAATCTTCTCTGGGTGATACCGTTGGTCTTGTTGTTGAACTTCTCGGGCATCATCTCGTAGAAATCCTTCAGCTCCTGGTTCTTTAAGATCTCGGTATGCAGTCTTGCCACACCGTTTACGGAGTAACCTGCTGCAATGGCAAGGTGTGCCATCTTTACCTGACCGTCATAGATGATCGCCATCTTGCGGACTTTTTCCTGATTACCGGGATATTTTGCCTCGATCTCCAGTACAAATCTGCGGTTGATCTCCTCCACGATCTGATAGATTCTGGGGAGCAGGCGGGAGAACAGCTCAATGGGCCATTTCTCCAGTGCCTCGGACATAATGGTGTGGTTGGTGTAAGCACAGGTCTTGGTGGTTACTGCCCATGCCTCGTCCCAGGTAAGGAAATACTCGTCCATCAAAATACGCATCAGCTCTGCCACAGCCACGGTGGGATGGGTATCATTGAGCTGGAAGGTTACTTTTTCATGGAAATTCCGGATGTCGGAATGGTTGCGCATATACTTGGCAACTGCCTCCTGTACGGAAGCGGAGATGAAGAAGTACTGCTGTTTTAAGCGCAGCTCCTTGCCGGCATAGTGGTTGTCGTTGGGATAGAGCACCTCAACGATGTTACGGGCCAGGTTCTCCTGCTCCACCGCTTTGTGATAATCGCCTTTATCAAAGGAATCCAGCTGGAAGCATTCTACCGGCTGAGCATCCCAGATACGCAGCGTATTTACAATGCCGTTGCCATAACCTACGATAGGCATATCGTATGGGATGGCCGTTACGGACTGATATCCTTCCTGACGGAAATGGCTTCTTCCGGTCTCATCCTGATGTACGGATACATAACCGCCGAATTTCACCTCTTTGGCATATTCCGGTCTGCGAAGCTCCAGAGGATTGCCGTCTACCAGCCAGTTATCCGGTACTTCTACCTGATATCCGTCTACGATCTTCTGCTTGAACATTCCGTAGCGATAGCGGATGCCGCAGCCGTAAGCCGAATAACCAAGTGTTGCCAGGGAATCCAAAAAGCAGGCAGCCAGACGTCCCAAACCACCGTTACCAAGAGCTGCATCCGGCTCCTGATCCTCAACCATATTGATATCTACGCCAAGTTCTTCCAGGGCTTCTTTTACCTGCTGGTAGCCCTGCATATTGATCAGGTCGTTGCCAAGGGCACGTCCCATCAAAAACTCCATGGACAGATAGTAAACTGTCTTGGGATCTTTTTTCTCATACTGTTTCTGCGTCTCCATCCAGTTCTCTACGATCTGGTCTTTTACTGCATAGGCAACAGCCTGAAAGATCTGCTGCGGAGTCGCTTCTTCCATTGTCTTACGGTAAAGTGTACGAACATTGTAAAGAACGCTCCTCTTAAACAACTCCTTATCAAAAGTTGAAGAGGTAGGTACCGTTGTTTTCTTTGCTGCCATATTCATCCTCCTTCAGGGGGAAGCTCCCCCGCATTTGATAGACACACACTATGAATTATACACAAAATACACCGAAAATTCAATGCCGCGGCCGGGAATCCCATGTACAAAATGGCTTTTTCATGGGATTTTGCTAAAAATTCAAGATAAGCAAAAAGACACCGAATGCTGCAACCGCCTTCGGTGTCTTTGTACCTTCTGTATTAAGTTATCTTATGCCGCCTTACGGCTTTCCATCAAACTTTGAAGAACTTCACATCGTTCTCTAAGTTGGTTGCCAGTCCCTGCAGTTTGCTTGCAGATTCTGCCAGCAGATTGATGGTAGCATTGAGCTCCTGCATGGAAGCAGTAGTCTCTTCGGTAGATGCTGCATTCTCTTCGGAAAGAGCGGAAAGGTTCTGGATGATATCCACAACGCCGTCTCTGGATCTGTCGCAGTCCTTGGCTTCGCCGTTGATCTGCTCGGTGTGGACATTGGCACTGTCGATACCTTCCGTAACCACATCGAAACGATCCATGGTGGTCTTCATCATCTCCTGCTGCTTCTCAACATCCTTCTGTACCTGCTCCATAACGGCCAGGGTTTCGGAAGAATCTTTGGAAAGTGTCTGAATGATCTCTGCGATCCTGCTTGCGCTGACCGCGGATTCCTCTGCCAGCTTCTGGATCTGTCCTGCAACAACCGCAAATCCACGTCCTGCATCGCCTGCTCTTGCTGCCTCGATGGAAGCGTTCAGGGAAAGGAGGTTCGTCTCATCTGCGATATCCGTGATCATCTCAAGGGCTGCGGAAATAGCTTCCACGGATTTATCCGTCTTCTGTACATTGTCGGATACCCTGTTGATAGCCTCGGTGGTATTCTCGTTATACTGCTGCAGCTCCTGCATATTCTCTCTTGCATCGTTGCCTGCTTTACCCATCTGTTTTGCAGATTCATACAAAGCATCGATTCCGGCAACCATCTGCTCGATCAGCTGTCCCATATCTGCAACAAGTCCGGTAGCACGCTCCACTTCCTCAGCCTGGGATACAGCACCTGTGGAAATACCTTCCACGGCATTGCTGATATCGTCCGTTGTCTGGGAGCTTTGGGAAGCCATCTCATCCAGATTCACGCCGGCTGTTTTGAGTTCACTTGCCGATGCATTGATATTACCGATGATGTCACGGAGTTTTTCCATGGTGGACTGCAATGATCTGCCCATATCTCCGATCTCATCATTTCTTTTAAGCAGCTGTTCATCCACATCAATTGTCAGATCTCCGTCAGAAAGATGCGCGATGGTCTGATCTGCCTGTCCGATGGCTTTTCCGATCCTGGTGGCGATCAGAACAACTTCGATCACTGCGATGATCAAAAGGATAACAGAGATTCCTACCAGCTGTCCGATCCGGGAGCTTACATAAGCTTTTACGCCTTCACTGGGCGCGCCCGCAAAGTACATACCGACTACTTTTCCGTCAGAATTCTTCATGGGCATGTAGTATGCCATATAGGGACGGGTATTGATTACCAGATCAGTTGCTTCATAAGTACCGCCGCCGAGTACCTGCTTGGCAACTGCTTCGGATGCCTGGGTACCTACCATTCGTTTTCCGTCCTGTACGCCGATCAGCGTGGTTGCTTTTCTGGTATCGCCGTAGAACAGTGTCACGCCTACTTCGGTTCCCTGTACAAAGGAGTCGATCAGCGCTTCGTTCTTGGTAACATTCAGGTTACCTTTCATCAGGTCTCCGTCTTCGTTCAGATAATAATCGCCGCCGTCTATGTACTGATAAGCAGCTGCGACTGCGGTAACCTGATTTTTGAGTCCCTCAAGAAATTCTGTCTGGATTCCTTTGTTGATGTTGATCCCCGACATAATCAAAGTAACGATCGAGAGTAATAAAATGGGGACCAAAGACATAAGTAACAGACGGTGAATCAGTTTAAATTTCTTTTTTCCTTCCATGATAACCTCCCACTTTGCTTTAAAAAGCAATGCTTTTGCTTATTATTTTACCATAAATTCAGGAAAAATCAACTTTACGCGGCCCACAAAATACAGTGTTTCAGGCTTAAAACTCCACAAAAGAGCCGTCGGATTTACCGTTTACAACATAGTAGCAACGACGCTCCGACAGATTGTAATACATATCCAGTGTCTTTACGTTTCCGATCCTGTGGCCTGCGTTTTTGTAAGCCTCCACAACCTTTGTGTAAATGTCATCGATCCGGACCTGGTCTCCGTCCACCTCAAAATAGGTTGTAGTGATCATGGAAGTTGCCTTTGCCGGCGCTTTCTTTACTGCGGCTTTCTTTACTGCGGCTTTCTTTGCCGCGGGTTTCTTTGCCGCTGGTTTCTTCGCTGCGGGTTTCTTTGCAGCGCCTGTCACGCTTTTGCCTGCTGCTGCCTTCTTCGTTGCGGTCTTTGTTGCCTTCTTTGCTGTGGTTTTCGTTGTGCCTGCCATATCTCATTCCTCCCTTTCTCCCATTTTGGGGATTATTCAGATCTTTTCCACACTAATGGTCACTTTTTCATCATTTACGGACCATTCTTTACTGTTTGCAAAAGCTTTCTCCCTGCTGATCTCATCAGCCAGAAGCTTTTCGGTCATCAGGTCTTTGTTCTTCTCAACGATATCAGCGATCTTATCATTGCCGGTGATACCGATGCGGATGTGATCCATCACCTCAAAGCCGGAATCCTTACGCATGTTCTGGACTTTGCTGATAAATTCAGCCGCATAACCTTCCTCGATGAGCTCGGGACTCAGATCCGTATCCAGGATCACGGTCATGCCGTTGTCCGCTTTGGAAACATAGTTGCCTTTCTGAGCGGTCTCGATGAGGAGATCCTCTTTTGCCAGAGAAACGCTGACGCCGTCTGCCTCAAACTCCAGATTCTCACCGGCATTCAGCCCGGCCATGGCTGCGGTTGTATCGCAGCTTTCCAGATAAGCCTTGATGGCACCGATCTGTTTGCCGTATTTCGGTCCCAAAGTCTTAAGCAGTGGCTTGAAAGTATAGCCCGTGAAAGCTCCGGTATCTTCTGTATAAGTTACTTTCTTTACATTCAGCTCTCCTGCCAGAATATCGGCAAAATAGCCGTGGAGCTCTTTTTCTGCCTGATAGAACATCTCGCCGATGGGCTGACGGTTCTTGATGTGGGCCTCTTCTCTGGCTGCATGTCCAATGGTCACAAGCTTTCTGACCTCGTCCATGTTCACCTCAAGCTCCCTGTCGATCATGCTCTCGTCTGCCTTGGGGAAATCGCACAGATGCACGCTCTCCGGTGCGGAGGCGTCGGATGTGCACACAAGGTTTCTGTAGATGTCATCAGCCATGAAGGGAATCATGGGTGCAGCTGTCTTTGCCACGGTAACCAGGCAGGTGTACAGAGTCATATAAGCATTGATCTTATCCTGCTCCATGCCCTTTGCCCAGAAACGCTCGCGGGTGGAACGTACATACCAGTTGGAAAGCTCATCCACAAAATCGTCAAGGGCTCTTGCTGCCTCAGGGATCCTGTAGTTTTCAAGGTTGTTGTCCACATCCTTGATCAGGGTGTTCAGACGGGAAAGGATCCACTTATCCATAACGGGAAGCTTATCCGGCTCCAGTTTGTAGTCCTTCGCGTCAAAGTTGTCAATATTCGCATACAATACGTAGAATGCATAGGTATTCCAAAGGGTACCCATGAACTTACGCTGTCCTTCCTGTACAGCCTTGCCGTGGAAACGGTTGGGCAGCCAGGGTGCGGAGTTGATGTAGAAATACCAGCGGATGGCATCTGCGCCATAGGTTGCCAGTGCTTCAAAAGGATCTACCGCATTGCCTTTGGATTTGGACATCTTCTGTCCGTTTTCATCCAGTACCAGTCCCAGTACGATAACATTCTCATAGGGAGACTTGTTAAAGAGCAGGGTGGATTCTGCCATCAGAGAGTAGAACCAGCCTCTGGTCTGGTCCACTGCCTCGGAAATAAAGGCTGCGGGGAACTGCTGCTCAAACAGATCCTTGTTCTCAAAAGGATAATGATGCTGTGCAAAAGGCATGGCGCCGGAATCGAACCAGCAGTCAATCACCTCAGGTACACGCTTCATGGGCTTGCCGCATTTCGGACAGGGAATCGTTACCTCATCAATGTAAGGACGGTGCAGCTCGATGGATGCCGCATCCGCTTTGCCGCTCTTTTGTGCCAGTTCCTCTCTGGAACCGATGCAGTCCATTTCCCCACATTCGTCACACTGCCAGATATTCAGCGGTGTTCCCCAATAGCGGTTTCTGGAAATACCCCAGTCCTGGATATTTTCCAGCCAGTTACCGAATCTTCCCTCTCCGATGGAAGAAGGGATCCAGTTTACGGTCTTATTGTTCTTTACAAGATCGTCTCTTACTGCGGTCATCTTGATGAACCAGGACTCTCTTGCATAGTAGATCAGCGGTGTGTCGCATCTCCAGCAGAAGGGATAGTCATGCTCAAACTTGGGCGCATCAAAGAGTTTCCCTTCTTTATCCAGATCGATGAGGATGGGCTTGTCCGCATCCTTGACAAAAAGGCCCGCATACTCGGTCTCTTCTGTCATCTCACCTTTTTCATTTACAAACTGTACGAAAGGCAGGTCATAGGTACGGCCCACTCTCGCATCGTCTTCACCGAAGGCCGGTGCGATATGTACGATTCCGGTACCGTCTGTCAGCGTAACATAGGAATCGCAGGTCACAAAGTGTGCTGCCTTATGCTGCTTTTGCGCTGCTGCGCCTGCGCAGGCAAACAGTGGCTCGTACTCTTTTTTCTCAAGGTCGATACCCTTGCAGGTCTCCAGCACTTCATAGGCTGCGCCTTCGAATTTTTCCGCAGCTGCCTTACCGCCAAGCACCGTATCCAAAAGTGCCTGTGCCATGATATAGGTATAGCCGTCGAAGGCTTTTACCTTCGCATAGGTCTCATCAGGGTTTACGCAAAGAGCCACGTTGGAAGGAAGGGTCCAGGGTGTGGTGGTCCATGCCAGGAAATATGCATCCTCGCCTTTGATCTTGAAGCGTACCGTTGCAGAACGCTCTTTTACGGCTTTGTAGCCCTGTGCCACTTCGTGGGAAGAAAGAGGGGTTCCGCATCTGGGGCAATAAGGCACGATCTTAAAGCCCTTGTAAAGGAGCTTTTTGTTCCAGATCTCTTTCAGCGCCCACCACTCGGACTCGATGAAATCATCATGATAAGTCACATAGGGGTCGTCCATGTCTGCCCAAAAACCTACGGTTTTGGAGAAATCCTCCCACATGCCCTTGTATTCCCATACACTTTCCTTACATTTCTGAATGAACGGATCCAGGCCGTAGCTTTCGATCTGCTCCTTGCCGTCGATGCCGAGCATCTTTTCAACGCCCAGCTCCACCGGAAGACCATGGGTATCCCAGCCTGCCTTACGGGGTACATAGTAACCCTTCATGGTACGATATCTGGGGATCATGTCCTTGATGACACGGGTCAGCACATGACCGATATGGGGCTTGCCGTTTGCAGTCGGCGGCCCGTCATAAAAGGTATAGGTAGGTCCGTCCTTGCGGATCTCCATACTCTTTTCAAAAATCTTATTATCCGACCAGAATTTCTCGATCGCTTTTTCACGCTCCACAAAATTTAAATTGGTTTCCACCTTGCGGTACATCTTTACTTCCTCCTAAAATAACTCATTTCAACCTCTACGAGTATACCAAATATTCCCGCAACAAACAAGTAACCGCCGGAAAATGATATGTACCCAGAATTCTGGACGTACATAAAATTTTTAAGCGAAACAATTGGATGCTTGCCTGTACTTTACGGGCGGCATCCATTTTGTTTTTGCTTGGATTCTTTGGTTATTATAGTAATCTATATATTCAACTATTGCGGCCTTAAACGCTTCGAAAGAGCCATAGCATTTCTCTTGACCATAATACATCTCATTTTTTAAGCGACCAAAAAACGTTTCCATAATGCAGTTGTCATAGCAGTTTCCTTTGCGAGACATGGATTGCACGATGCCTTTTTCTTTCAGCGCTTCTCGATAATACGGATGCTGATATTGCCACCCTTGATCACTATGGAAGATTAAACCAGTTACATCTGGGAATTTTGCAAATGCGCTATCTAACATACGTTTTATCTGATCTATGCCAGGACTAAGTGACAGGTCAAAAGCGACGATTTCATTTGTGTGCATGTCTAAAATGGGG
>JAIKWF010000116.1 GCA_024685005.1 Lachnospiraceae bacterium | reverse complement strand
GTGCGATCTACGAACCTATTATAGCCGAGAAGGACCGATCCATTGCGGAAAAAGACAGGGAAATCGCCCTTCTGCGGGAGCAACTCGCCGCCGCAAGAGCACAATAGAACATGATGACACAAAACACCCCGCAGCCTTTGCTGCGGGGTGCTTTAATTTCATAATGGGTACTGCATAAAGTTATCGTTATGGGTAAAGCCATACGCTGTATAGAGCTTTACGCCCATATCCGAAGCCGTTACATGAACAGTGCCACAGCCATAAGCTCTGGCTTCTTCTACAACACGGCTCAGAAGCTGCCTGGCAATTCCCATTCTCCTGTGATCGGGATCTGTAAACATACTGTTCAGCAAACCGATCCTTCCGGTGGGGCAGGTATAATAAGGCGGCTTTTCCACAAAAGACATTCCGCCGGTTCCTACAATCTTTTCTCCGTCTAAGGCCAGCCAGCCCACAAAGGTTCCCGCCGCCATATGTCTTTCATAGAAATCCCGAAGTGAGGATCGAAGATCCACACCTTCCGGCGGTGTTTGTCCTTTTGCCGCATATTCATCGTTCAGCTGTCTGATCCGAAGATCGATCACATCTTCTATGTCCTCTTTGACCATTTTTCTGTATGTAATCATATCCTTATTCCTCGATCAGATTGATCCTTCTCTGATGTCTCTCTTCTCCGGAAAACTCTGTATCCAAAAAGGTATCTACAATAGACATGGCCAGATTCTCACCGATGATACCGGCGCCCATGGACAGTACGTTGGCATCATTATGAAGTCTTGTCAGCTGTGCGGAAACCGTATCGGAACATACCGCGCAACGGATCCCTTTGATCTTGTTAGCTGTCATGGAAATACCCAGACCCGTGGTACAGATCACAATACCTTTTTCCGCTTCGCCTGCTGCAACGCTTTTTGCAACCGCCCGGCCAAATACAGGGTAGTCACAGGATGCCTTGTCATAAGTACCGAAGTCTTTCACTTCAAAGCCTCTTTCTTTCAGATGGGCGATTACTTTTTCCTTCAGTTCAAATCCGCCGTGGTCACTTCCGATTGCGATCATGATAGTTCCTCCTCTTTATTAAATCTCTACGATCCTGCCGCCGGCCGCTTTTTTCAGCCGATTCATAACGGCCAGTCCGATGCCGTCTTCCGGAACGGCCTGAGCGTAGATCACATCAATACCTTCATCATCGAATTCCCGCAGGAACTGAAACAAACTGTGGGCACTCTCTTCAGCGTCTGTCAGATTTCCTGTTATTTTAACGGAATCTGCCAACTTCGCTGAGTTTTGGTTGCAATTTTGCAGCTGTAACAGAATTCCTTCTTCTGTTTCTTTCGGGATGATCAGTCCGCTCTTCTTTCCCTCTGCCCTGGTCTGTTGCAGTGCCTCAGCCAGGTAGCGATGCAGGCTTTCTCCCTGCCCCTTTACGATAGTCACTTCACCCTTCGGCGCATAGTGTTTGTATTTCATACCCGGCGCCTTGGGGTGCAGCCCCTGCTGGGCTGTATCTCTGAGCGTTTCCTTACATCCCCGGTCTTCTGCTTTCTCGACGGAATTCTCCTTTTCTTTTCCGGAACCATCTGTATGGCCCGTTTCAACCATTGCTGTATCGGTGGATGCAGGTTTCGGGTATGACCCCGGCCTAAGTGCCGGATCCAAAACTGCATCCGGTAAAACCTTTTGTATCATCTCCAGCGTAACAAAACCCGGGCGAAGGATCGTGGGCACCGCCTCCGTCAGATCCACAATGGTGGATTCCAGCCCCAGGCTTGCCAGTCCATCATCCAGCAGCATCTCTATGCGTCCCGCCAGATCCTCATATACATATTTCCCTTCCGTAGGGGAAGGTCTGCCGGAGGTATTGGCACTGGGAGCCGCCACAAATCCTCCTGCCGCGTCGATGAGTTTTTGCGCCAATTCATGAGAAGGAAAACGAAGTGCTACCGTATCCAGACCACCAGTAGTCTCCCTTGGCAGGTCCGGCTGTTTTTTCAGGATCATGGTCAGCGGTCCCGGCCAGAAAGAATCTGCCAAAAGATACGCTTCTTCCGGTATTTCCCGGGCTGCTTTTTCCATATCCGATATTCTGCAGATGTGGACGATCAGCGGATTGTCGGAGGGTCTTCCCTTTGCCGCATAGATCTTCTGAGAAGATCCCGGATTAAAAGCATCTCCTCCCAGACCGTATACTGTCTCTGTGGGAAAAGCCACAAGCCCGCCGTTTTTCATTATGTTTCCTGCCCGCAGCAGCACACTGCTTTCCGGCTCCGGATCACCTGATCTCCACCACTCAGTTTCCATTTCTCTTCTCTTTCCCGTAATACATCAAAGCTGGTAAAAACCGACCTTTTTATAAACCTTGCGCAATGTCTTGTTTGCAATATAGGATGCTCTCTCTGCGCCTTCCTTATAAATGTTGTTCAGATACTGTTTATCTGCCATCAGTCTCTTTGCTTCCAGACGGATAGGCTCCAGCATGGATACTACCGCATCACCTACAGCCGGCTTGAACACGCCATAGCCCTGACCTTCAAATTCTTTCTCGATCTCTTCAAAGCTCTTGCCTGTAACAGTGGCATAGATGTTCATCAGGTTCGACACCCCGGGTTTTGCCTCACGATCATAGTGAACGCAACGCTCGGTATCGGAATCTGTCACCGCACGTTTAAATTTCTTGCGGATCACATCCGGCTCATCCATTAAGAACACGCAGCCTTCGGGAACAGATTTACTCATCTTTGATCCCGGTGTGGAAAGTCCGTAGATCCTTGCTCCCACTTTACTGATGTAGGGCTCCGGCACACGGAATACATCGCCGTAAATATTGTTAAAGCGAACCGCCAGATCTCTGGTCAGTTCCACGTGCTGTTTCTGATCCTCACCAACGGGAACGTAATGGGGCTGGTACAGAAGAATGTCCGCTGCCATCAGGGAAGGATAGGTAAAAAGCCCGGCATTGATATTGTCTTTATGCTTTTCGGACTTATCCTTAAACTGGGTCATGCGGGAAAGCTCACCGAACATGGTATAACAGTCAAGCACCCATCCAAGCTGTGCATGGGCAGGTACATGGGACTGTAAAAAGAGGGTGTTCTTCTCCGGATCCAGTCCGCAGGCAATGTAAAGCGCCAGCATCTCCAGAGAGCGTCTGCGAAGCTCGGCGGGATCCTGTCTTACGGTAATGGTATGAAGATCTGCCATAAAATAATAGCACTCAAATTCATTTACCCGGTCAGCCCAGTTTTTGATCGCTCCAAGGTAGTTGCCCAGGTGAAGATCACCGCTGGGCTGAATGCCTGAGAGCATTACTTTTTTCTTTTCTTCTTCCATTTCTATATCCTCCTGTATCCGCGTAAAAAGTTAGCACACGCTTACTGTAAACTGTCGTTCATATAGCCTTCGATGGCATCCCATACCACCGGATCTTCCTGTCCCAGCTTCCATTCCGCAACGCCGCCCAGGTTGTACTGCATCATCAGACGAAGCTTTGCAGTGATGGATTCTTTTTCCTCCATCCAGATCTGACAGGTTTTTCCTTCTTCTTCAAAAGTGGCATAATACTGGGACGTGGTATCATCCCACTCAGCCGTAACCCCTCTTTTCTCAAGGGCTTGGGCTGCTACCGGCATGGTCAGAGCCTCTGACTCCACGCCACTGTTATCCGTGCGCCAGAATCTGGTATAAAAAGGAATTCCGTTGATCACCTTGTTTGCGGGAACCTGAGAAACAGTCTTCTCAATACCTTCCTGCACATATCCCAAAGATGCCACGCTGCCGGCCTCGGAAGAGCCTGCATAATGCTCATCATAGCCCATGATCACAACGTAGTCCGCAACGGCACCCTGCTCGGCACGGTTGTAGTATCCGGTATATTCCGTAGGAACATAGTTGTCCACGGAAAGGACCAGATTATTCTTCCGGCAGGCAATGGATAATTCCCGGATAAATTCCACATAATCGGGGCCCGCTTCCTGGGGCACCAGCTCAAAGTCCACATTGATGCCGTCTGCTCCCACCGATAAAACGGAAGGCACCAGCTGGGAGATCAGATTCTGTCTGTTGGTAAAAGATCCCAGCGCCTCAGCGGTATCAACCTGATTGGTAAAGTTGTCGATGAGTGCCCAGACCTCAATACCTTTATCGTGCATATTCTGCACATAAGATGCATCCGCGATGGTGGTAAAATTTCCCGCATTATCAGAAAGGAAATACCAGGTAGGGGAAATCACATTCACCGATTTGGTATTGGCAAGCATATCGTAAATGGTGTCATTGGCCGCTGCATTGGTCACCTGATGCCATGCCATGTTGATCTTATGATCTCTGGTAAGGGAAGTGTATTCCTCCGGCGTAAAGGTAACCGGAACCATCACCGCTTCCTGCGTAGGAGAAGAAAGCCTTTTGTTCTCAACGTAGCCGATGATCCCGTCATCGCTCATGACTCTCGACCATTCCTCCATCTGCTCGATGACAGCAACAGTGGATCCGGCCGGCGCCTGGGTAAGAACATCGCTTTTCACGCCGCCCTGATACCGGATCTGAGTATCCTTTTCAATGGTAGCTTTCTGCACCTCACCGTTTTCAAGCTGCAAAAGCAGGCGCTCCGGTTCGGAGTAGCGTTTTGCACTAAAGTTAGCATACTGTTGCAAAAATGTAAGCTCGATCTGGGGCATTTGATCCCGCATTACCCATACAGGCGCTGCCGCCCCCACAATCTCGCCGTCGATGGTATATTCCGGGCTGCCTTCCTCAAAACGGTAGATCTTGGTGGGTGTGGTATAAATGACCGCGTTTTCTACCTTGTCATAGAAAAATCTGCTGTTTAAGTTCTGCTGTACGAAATCAAGGGGCAGATACAGATTCCCGTCTCTGAGCAGAGCCCGTATTTCCGCATGATCCGTACCGATCACAACAGGCACATCCTCAGGTCCCGATACATGATAATAGGACTCTAACGGCATCTCTTCCTTAGAATAAGAAAGCCTCTCATACAACTTCATACCCACAAGACCGCCGCCGATGATAAGCGCTACTAATATGACCAGGATAAAAGGTACAATGGAAGGTTTCTTTTTTCTCCGGGGAGCAGGTCTGCGTCTTGCGGATCCGCTTCTGTTTCCGGAAGAAGTTCTCCCGCTGCCACTGCGTGAAACCGGCCTTCTTTCCTCCCGCTGCCTTCTTACAGGTCTTTGAATGATCTCTTCGTCTTCATAATCAAACAGTTCTTCGTCATCGGAATCATAATCTCCCGCATCGGAAAAAAACTCTAATATTTCACTCTGTCTGGTGCTTTTCTTTTTTCTCTGACCGGTACTTCTCCGGCCGCTTTGTCTTTCATCGTTCATTTAATTCTCCGTCCGTGATAATACTGATAAAAAAATCAAACACTTCTATTTTATAGGCAATCCTGCGTTTAGGCAAGTTTTTTCTCACACAGCAAAAAGCCCCCGCCTGTCTGCAACTGACACAGGGATCCTTTTCCCCGGCGGAGGCTTTTTCCTTGATTACTGTTTTTCTTTGCGGCTATCCGCATTTTCCTGATTCGACTCGTGTTCTCTGAGCGTGATCCGAACGCTGCCCGGCAGGATATCTACGATATATCCTTTCTCGTCAAGAACATAGTCAGGCATGTAGGCTTCGCCGTTATAAGCCCCCTTCTCCCTGACATATACTCCCTCCCGTCCATCGCCACCGGCTGCAATGCCGCTTTTTTCTATCCTTTTGAGGATATCCATAGCGATGTCGAGGTGTTTTCGGGCCAGCGTCATCATCTCACCCAGGTCCCCGCCGAAAGGTTCAGCAGTAAGTACTTTAGTATATTTCGCCATACCTTTCCTTCCTGAACCGATCAGGTTTGCTCTCTAATCGATAAGCAAAAAATGACCGATATATTATGTAAGACATTTAGTTACAAACGCTTTGGATCCAACCAAAAGGTCACCGTGAAATCATTTTCCAAGTTCGGATCCTCTGCAACAGAGAAACGCAAAACCAGCATCAAAAAACAAAAAACGAATTCTTTTGAACTGTAAAAAAGTTTTGTGAATAGTTCACCGGAACCGGTGAAGTCAGGAAAAGCATCATCGCTTATCCAAAAGAACGGAGATGAATGCATTCAGAAAAGAACTCTCCGTATGGTGTTCATATCCTTCCGCGTCCGGAAGAAATATGGAAATGAAATAGTCGCAAGCGCCTCCTTTCCGATGCGAAAGTAGCCTGCGTCTCTCCTAACAAGCATTTAAGCACGAAAAAGCGCCTATTACAAGGGCATTTGAAAGATTTATTTATAATAATGAAATTTTTATCTATATTTCACAATTTCCGAGCCTCTAAATTGTGAAATATGATTGAAAAAAACAGCTGCAAACTTGACGAACCCGCTGTTTGGAATTACAATGAAGGTGTAAAAGAGGCTGAAAAAATAAGGGAAGCACTTCAGAATGTGGACTTAGAAATAATCATTCGGGAGGTGATCAGTATGAAGATTGAACGAGTAAATGAGCGACAGATCCGTTGTACCCTGACAGGCGACGATTTAGCAACAAGACAATTAAAGATCAGTGAACTGGCTTACGGATCGGAAAAGGCAAAGAATCTTTTCCGGGATATGATGAAACAGGCAGAATTCGAATTTGGTTTTGAAGCAGAAGATATTCCTCTGGTGATCGAAGCAATTCCGGTAAATGCAGATTGCATTATACTGATCATAACCAAGGTAGATGACCCGGAAGAACTGGACACCAGATTCTCCAGATTTGCCCCCTCCGTCAGCGATGCAGCATCAAGTGATAACGGCGATGCAAGCGCTTATGCCGGCGGTTCGCAGTCCGGACAGATCAGTGAGTTTGCCGAAGATATGATCAATATGCTCAAGGAAGTAAAAGCTTCCATCGAGCAAAGACAGATAAAAGACGCCGGAGAGACCTCCGGAAGCGCCGAAAAAAGCGACAAAGAGGAAGAAGATTCTCAGCCAATGCTCTGCACGCTCTCCTGTGCAAGCATAGGAACCCTTGTAACCTTTGCAAAAAGTGTTGCATCCTTCTACAAAGAGTCTTCCGATCTGTATCGCAACCCCGAAGGAGGATATACCCTTCTTCTTACTTCCGGCAGCATGAGTCAGAAGGAATTCGCAAGAGTTTGCAACTGTGCTACGGAATTCGGTGATTTCATTGGTATCAACGAAGCAAGACTTTCCTACATCACAGAGCATTATGAAGTGATCCTACAGGAAAAAGCCATAGAGAATCTTTGCAGGATCTAACCCTTACAACAGCTGAAATCAAAACGGACAGGCATTTGGCCTGTCCGTTTTACTTTGCTTATTCAGCGTTATGGATCGCATCCATCAGTTCATCGATATCAATGCCGTGGACCATAGCTGCCTGCTCCAAGGTCTCTCCCTGAGATGCGGGACAACCGATGCAGTGCATTCCGGTCGACAACAGAATAGGAACTACGTTAGGATCCTTGACCATGATCTCTGCGATGGTCATATCGCGTTTTACATTTTCATGTGCCATATGCTGCTCCTCCTCTTTCTTTGCAACCGAGTATAACACACTCTTTTCTTTTTGCATACCCCGACGACGAATGGCCTTCCAAAACACAATTGCTTGTGCATGTTGCACAAAGGAGCACCAACTCTTGTATACAGCATACCATTCCGCTGAACACTTTTTATGAAAAACGCTTTTTTCGGCACTTTTAAAGTATTACATGTATACAAAAAAGAACACTTTCGCTCCTTGACTTCCTATTTCTATATCGCTTATACTTTTGAGTTAGAACAGTAACGATTCCTGTTTTTTTGCTCAATTCTCAGGCAGATTCGGGGCGTTACGTAAAATTAATTTTATCTAATAGGAGGCATTTACCAATGAGAGAAGAATGGAATGGCTTTACTGGCGGTAAATGGGAAGACGAAATCAACGTACGTGACTTCATCCAGAAGAACTACACTCCGTACGACGGTGACGATTCTTTCCTTTCCGGCCCCACCCAGAACACAAAGGATCTGTGGGCACAGGTTATGGACCTGACCAAGCAGGAGAGAGAAGCAGGCGGTGTGCTTGATATGGATACCAAGGTTGTATCTACTATCACTTCCCACGGCCCCGGCTATCTTGATAAGAGCAAAGAGACCATCGTAGGTTTCCAGACTGACAAGCCTTTCAAGCGCTCCATGCAGGTATACGGTGGTATCCGTATGGCTGAGAAAGCTTGCGCTGACAACGGCTACACTGTAGATCCTGAGATTTCCGAGTTCTTCACCGTACATCGTAAGACTCACAATGCAGGATGCTTTGACGCTTACAACTCTGAGATGAGAGCATGCCGCTCCTCTCACGTTATCACCGGTCTTCCGGATGCTTACGGCCGTGGCCGTATCATCGGTGACTACAGAAGAATCGCTCTTTACGGTATCGACAGACTGCTTGAGGATAAGCAGGCTCAGAAGGATTCCACCGGCCGCGTTATGACCGATGATGTGATCCGTCTTCGCGAAGAGCTTTCCGAGCAGATGACCGCTCTGAAGATGATGAAGGAAATGGCTGCATCCTATGGCTGCGATATTTCCAGACCCGCTAAGAACGTACAGGAAGCAATCCAGGCTACCTACTTCGGTTATCTTTCCGCAGTTAAGGAGCAGAACGGTGCAGCTATGTCCCTTGGACGTACCTCTACCTTCATCGACTGCTTCGCAGAGAGAGATCTGAAGAACGGTACCTTCACCGAGGAGCAGATCCAGGAATTCGTAGATCACTTCATCATGAAGCTGCGTTGCGTAAAATTCGCTCGTACTCCCGAGTACAACCAGATCTTCGCAGGCGATCCGGTATGGGTTACCGAGTCCCTCGGCGGTGTTGGCGTTGACGGTCGTCACATGGTTACCAAGACCAGCTTCCGTTATCTGAACACCCTGAACAACTTAGGTCCCGCTCCCGAGCCCAACCTGACTGTTCTCTGGTCCACCAGACTTCCTGAGAACTGGAAGAGATTCTGTGCAAAGATGTCCATCAAGACTTCTTCCATCCAGTATGAGAACGATGACCTGATGAGAGTAACCCACGGTGATGATTACGGTATCGCTTGCTGCGTATCCTCCATGGTAATCGGTAAGCAGATGCAGTTCTTCGGCGCTCGTGCAAACCTTGCCAAGTGCCTGCTCTACTCCATGAACGGTGGTATCGACGAAGTAACCAAGAAACAGGTTGGTCCTAAGTATCGTCCGATCGAAGGCGACGGCCCGCTTGATTTCGATGATGTATACTCCAAGTTCACCGATATGATGGAGTGGCTTGCTGATGTTTATGTAAATACCCTGAACATCATCCACTACATGCATGACAAATACTGCTATGAGAGAGCTCAGATGGCTCTTCATGACAGAGACGTACTTCGTTACTTCGCAACCGGTATCGCAGGTCTTTCCGTAGTAGCTGACTCCCTGTCCGCTATCAAGTATGCAAAGGTTACCCCGATCCGTGACGAAGACGGAATCATCGTTGACTTCAAGACCGAGGGAGACTTCCCTAAATACGGTAATGATGATGACAGAGTAGACAAGATGGCTCACGACCTTGTAGAGACCTTCATGACCATGCTTCGTCGTCACCACACCTACAGAAACGGATTCACTACCATGTCCGTTCTGACCATTACCTCTAACGTTACCTACGGAAAAGCTACCGGTAACACTCCTGACGGACGTAAGAAAGGACAGCCTTTCGCACCCGGTGCTAACCCGATGCACGGCCGTGATACCCACGGTGCTGTTGCTTCCCTTTCTTCCGTATCCAAGCTTCCGTTCGAGTTCGCACAGGATGGTATTTCCAATACCTTCTCCATCATCCCGAACGCTCTTGGTAAAGAGGATCAGGTATTTGCAGGCGACATCGAGGTAGATCTTAGCAAATGAGTACCGCAGCAAGGAGAAACCAAGTGCGAATGAAATGAGCATTTGGTTTCTCCGGCGGAATCACGAGCAAACAGTCTGCGCAAGCAGACAGTAACGTGCGAAGCACGGGTTTGCGAGTGTAGACGCAGCAAGGGAAACCAAGCACGATATAAAAAACGAAAGGCGGGTATGACGTATGGATGAGAACCAAATGATAGATGATCTGATCGCGCAGCTTGACGGCGGTATGGCCAAGGGCGTAGGACACGTCAATGTGGACAGAGACGACGCAATTGAAGGATCCAAAAACGTAGAGACCATGGGTTGCACCGATTGCTCCAGAACCCCGCTGGCTTGCAGCGTTCCGACCCTGCATCAGGGCTTGGACGACTACGAATAATAAAACAGGAGGAAAAAAAAATGGCAGATACTAATGCAGCTCAGGTTACAAACCTGGTAAATCTGTTAGACGGCTATGCTACCAAGGGTGGCCATCACCTTAACGTAAACGTATTAAACAGGGAGACCCTTCTTGATGCTCAGAAGCATCCTGAGAACTATCCCCAGCTTACAATCCGTGTATCCGGATATGCTGTAAACTTTGTAAAGCTTACTCAGGAGCAGCAGAACGACGTTATCTCCCGTACATTCCATGAGGCTCTGTAAGAGCAGGAAGCGGTTCTGATACGTAAAAAGAACTAAGAAAGACCTCCGAAAGGGTATATCCCGATCGGAGGTCTTTTTCTGTCATGAAGAAGTCCTATAAAAATGGTTCATACCACAAAGGTAAGGTAGCACTGAAAAATGCGTATCATGCAATCATGCAACATCATTCGGCGTAGTCTTACCCTCTTTTACGTCCATCATATTCTGAAGGGTCGTCTCCGCAATAGCCTCTAAAGCTTCCATCGTATAGAATCCCTGATGGGATGTGACGATCACGTTGGGGAAGGACAAAAGCCTTGCCGTCACGCTGTGCTCCATGATCTCATCGGATCTGTCGTTGAACACATTGCCCGTTTCCTCTTCATACACATCCAGGCCCACACCCAAAAACTTCCCAAGACGGATTCCCTCGATCAGGTCATCTGTTTTCACAAGAGCACCTCTGGACGTATTAACCAGGATCACTCCATCCTTCATCTGTTTGATGGTATCGATATTGATCATATGGTAGGTAGAATCAAGGAGCGGACAATGCAGGGAGATCAGATCGCTCCTTTTAAGCAGCTCCTCCAGAGAAACATATTCCACAAATTCCTTCAGATCAGGATTCTCATATACATCATAAGCAATGATCTTCATACCAAAGCCCCGGCAGATCCTTGCCATAGCCGCACCGATCTTACCGGTTCCCACAATGCCGGCTGTCTTCTGATACAGATTCACACCACGGAGATTCTTCAGGCTGAAGTCATTTTCTCTAACCTTATTGTATGCTTTATAAAGTCTGCGGTTAGCAGCCAGGGCCAGTGCTATGGCAAGCTCAGCCACCGCCTCGGGAGAGTATCCCGGCACACGTTTCACAATGATACCCAGCTCTTTTGCCTTGTCCGTATCCACGTTGTTAAAGCCTGCGCAGCGCATCAACACGGCTTTTACGCCCTTTTCCCCAAGCACCGTCAGTGTCTCCGTTCCCACATCAGCACTCACAAACGCACAGACCGCATCAAAGCCCTCTGCCATCACTGCCGTACGGGGCCCCAGCTCCTCTTCGATATAATCGATCTGAATATCGGAAAAACCGGGCAAAACAGTGTCAAAGGACTTCACATCATAGGTTTTTGCAGCATAAAATAAGATCTTCATAGTCAGCCTCCTCTTCGTTTTGAAACGGGCAACGCGCCGGTAACCCTCCTTTCTCATCCTATCAGAAAACATGCTATAATGACAAGCCTATTTTCATTGAATAATCGCATATAAAAGAGTATGATATAGATAGTGATTGTTCTGCAAAAAATACATAGCAAACATTGCTGCAGACAGGGAATGCATACGGAAGGAACCGAACATGCAAATAGGAAACAGGAGGTTTACAAGTATGGGAAACGAAGTAAAAACTGTTCAAAAAGCAAAGACGCCTCGTAAGATCAGGAAAGCAAAAACTACCATAGGTGCAAAGTTTTTGCGGTTCCTGATGCCACTGGTAGCTATGGCTATCATCTTTATCATTCTGTTTTTAAGTACCCAGGCCCGTTCCATCATCACAGGACTTGCCAAATCTTCACTGGAAAGTGACTCTGATAAAAATGCCGCTCAGATCGGCGCGCAGATGTCCAATCTGCTCTATGCATTTAATGAAAATATCGAAGTAATAAACAGCCTGGGTCTTACAGACAAGGAAACCATGGCCAAATCTCTCGAAAAAACAATGACCCTTTCCGATATGACGCCTAACGGCGTTTACGGCGGTCTGGAAAACGGCGTCTGGGTTGACCCTTCAGGCTGGGAACCCGATGCTGATTACGTGATCACTGAAAGAGACTGGTACAAACAGGCTCAGGGTCATGAAGATTTTGTCATGGGCGAACCGTACGTGGATGCAAATACCGGTGCAGTAGTCGTAACAGCTTCCAGAGAGATCACACTGGCAGACGGAACAAAGGGTGTCTTCGCTTCCGATATGGAGCTGAATCAGATCGTGGATGCGGTATCCCAGTTTAAGCCGCTTGATACCGGTATTTCCATGCTGTTTTTCGATGATTATATCCTGTCCTACTACAATTCCGCATTTAACGGAACAACAATCTCCGAGCACAGTGATGATGCATTTTTGTCTCAGGCAGCGTCTTACATTAAATCCGGCGACGGTATCTATGAAGCAGCAGCTGACGGCACCACTTATTATATTGCCGTATCGGAAGTTCCGGGAACACCCTGGACCATGGTTTCATCCGTTGCCAAAAACGATGTATTAAAGTCCATGAACACCTTCCAGATGATCTGCTGGATCGTTATGATCATCATGATCGTGATCATCGGCGGTGTTATGCTGGCACTTACCAAACGGCATATCTCCCGTCCTGTTGCCAAGCTCATTGACAGCATTGACCACATCACCAAGGGAGACTTCACCATCACCATCGGTCAGGCAGGTGATGATGAGATCGGTATCATTAATCGCAGCATGAGTGAGTACGTTGATACCATGCGCAGCACTCTGGGCGAAATGCAGACTGTAACCTATCAGCTTTCCGATGAAGCCAAGACCAGCCAGGATGTATCCGGTAATCTGAATCAGCAGGCTACCGAACAGAGCAGATCCATGGAACAGATCCGGGATACCATGGGCGGTATTTCCGATTCCGTTAACGAGCTGGCACAAAACGCCACTACTCTTGCCCAGTCTGTTGCAGAGCTTACCGATAAAGGTAACGAGACCAGCAAGACCATGGATGAATTGTTAGAGCAGGCTAATCAGGGTAAGAATGATATGGAGTGTCTGAAACAAAGCATGTCTCAGGTATCCGGCTCCATGGAAGACATGAACGATGTGGTACTTCGCGTAAGCGATTCCGCACAAAAGATCAACTCCATCGTAGAAATGATCAATTCCATTTCTTCCCAGACCAACCTCCTTTCCCTGAACGCTTCCATCGAAGCTGCCCGGGCAGGAGAAGCCGGAAGAGGCTTTGCGGTTGTTGCGGATGAGATCGGTAACCTGGCAAATGAAAGCTCCAACGCCACCACCGAGATCTCCGATATCATCGCAGATATCACCAACCAGATCAAAACACTTTCGGACAAGTCCAAAGTCAACATGGAGGAGATCTCCAGAGGTACAGATGCCGTTACTACCGCAGGAGAAACCTTTGCCGGAATCTTTCGTGATCTGGACGGCGCAGGCCATAACATCGACAACATGATCGGAATGATGAACGATGTGAACGACATTGCATCTTCCGTAGCCGCTATTTCTGAGGAGCAGTCCGCAAGTACCATTGAAGTTACCGAAACCGTAGAGCGGGTTGTAGCATCTGCTATAGAAGTAGCGAACGAAAGTCAGGAAGTAGATCAGAGCGCACAGACCGTTGCAGACTCTGCCAACAAGATCGAAGATTTCGTACATACCTTCAAGATCTGATGAATCCAAACACGGCAAATATCAGAAACATCAAAAGAGCAGCCTTCGGGCTGCTCTTTTTTACAATTCTTACATTTTTCTAAAGTCGATTGCATGGCGTTGCATCTGTGATACAATGAAAACAGGCATGAATTGTTACAAATGAGGTGGATAAATATGAACGTGCGCACAAGAAAAATATCGATCCTTACGGCTTTGTTGCTTCTTCTGGCAATAAGCCTTTTCCCAACAAACGTACAGGCCGCTGGAAAGATCAAATGCAGCAAAAAAAAGATCACCATCACCCAGGGCCAAACTGTATCACTGCGGCTAAAAGGCGTCAGCAAAAAAGCTAAGGTGAAATGGACAGTCAGCAAAAAAGGAATTGTGTCCATTAAAGAAAAAAAGAAGTATGTCTGCAAGCTCACCGGCTTAAAGGAAGGCACCACAACGGTAAAAGCCCGCTATAAAGGCAAAGTGTACAAGTGCCGGGTTAAGGTCACAAAAACACCGGAAGATAAAAAGCCTTCCGATGATCCTACGCCATCAGAGGAAGACAGTGCAACAACCGACATCACCTTTGGCGGAAAGAAATATGCTCTTTCTTTTTCCGATGAATTTGACACATTGGATATGACGAAATGGGGATACTGCCCCGAAATGAAGCGTCAGGATTTAGGCGGCCAGTGGCGCAACTCCTGCAGCAGCATTCAGAACGGCAACTACGTGATCACCTGTGCAACAGATGAAGACGGAACACCCATCAGCGGTGGAATCCGTTCCAAAAGTAAGCATGCGCAAACTTATGGACTGTATCACATGCGCTTTAAAGCGGAAAAAGCAGACGGCCTGTGGTATGCTTTCTGGCTCTATACCGATAAGATGGAAGAAGGATCTGTGGGCAACGGCGCAACGGACGGCGCCGAACTTGATATCTTTGAACTTGTTCCGGGCGCAAAAGAATATGCCATGAGCGTCCACTGGGACGGTTATGACGAGCATCTGCAGACCCATTGCGAGCTCATTCACGTGACCGACGATTTTTATGATACATACCACGAAGTCTGGTATCTGTGGGACGAAAACGGATATCGCCTGTACCTGGACGGAACAGACGAAAAACATCTTTTATTCAACTTCTCCGGGGATAAATGGGGAGACGGAACTTGTGCTGTCCCCTGCGATATCGTGCTTTCCGCGGAATTCGGCACCTGGGGCGGCGCGATCAATAAGGGCCAGCTGCCCGTCCACTACTACGTTGATTACGTGAGGGTATATAAGGAGATCCCGTAAGAAGTCATCTGTTACGGATTGCAGACTTTGCAAGCTTCATAACCTCTGCTGATCGCTTCTTCCCTTGAAATAGGGGTTTTGGTTTTCTTCAGCGTTCTGCAGTTTTCTCTATGGTACTTCTTTCCGCTTTTGGGAATATACACGACATCGTCTCCGATCGGATCTTTTGCCGGCTCACCCTTATCCGTAATGGTTTGTTCATCCGGAATGCTTCGTGAGACTGAATCAGCTGTATCCGCTGTTTGTGCCGGTATAACTATATCCGGTTGCGAAGCTTCCTCTTTAGCCGGATCACTGCCGCTTTGCTCCGCAATACTATCGCCAGTTGCATAATCTATTTTTATCCCCGGCTGGTTATTATAGGCGTAAATACAAAAATCAACGCCGGCTCCGTCATCCTCAATAGACATTGCTTCCATCAAAACACCCGAAGCGACAAGATTATTATTTTCAAAAATAGGCGTCACGCGATATGCAACGTGATTCCCGGTATCCTCAACATACCCGGTAACCTTGTTTTCAAAGGGAAGCATACCACTTACATTCAGGTATCTCGTCCCCGTGATCAGATTCTGCTCATCGCCGTTTCCTCCGCCAAGCTGATAGCCGATCAGATGACATCTGTTGTAAAGATATAAGTCTTCAATCAGGTCCGGATACTTCACAGTCTGCCAGCCGGAGGGTCTGATCTCTCCGATCTGACCTCTTTCTTCTGTGGGCAAAATACTTTTACTCACAATTTCATAAGCCATCCCGCAGCGACCAAGGGAATCCAGATTACTGTAAAACTGTACATTCTGATCGCTTACTTCAGACTCAGGATTTAGAATTTTCTTTACTTCATCCTCAAAAAAAGGATGGTTACCATTCACCTCAACATAGGGCTCATCTTTGTATTCCGGATAATCGGACGCTTTAAATAGCGTCTCCGGTTTCGTCAGCTCTGATGATAAAGCACTTCCTATCTCCTGTGCCAAATCTATCTTTTCAGCAGGCTGCTCCTTAGCTTCTTCCGTGTCCTTAACTTCTTTCTTTACCCCTTGGATTGCAGAAGAGCGGGATTTTTCCTCCGCCACTTCACTTTCTTCATCAGAGATGTCGGAAGCTTCGTTCGGATCGTTAGCATTTGCCAACTCTGCTTCCTCTGTAGTTTCCCCTTCAGAACTCTCGACAATCGCTCTCGAATCGGAAGCACTGCTATTATTATAATCTTCTGTCGTCGGTTCGGAAAACATGGCAGCAATCACAGCCAACGTAATCAGACCGCCCCAAATCACAGCAAATATGGACGTTCCATGCTTCTTTCCATCATTTTTGTTTTTGACAAGATCAATTATACCCAACAGCAAACCAAGACCTGATGTGCATCCCAATACCGCCAGGATAGCCGATGCAATGCCTAACCCCGATTGTTTGCGGCGAGGTGCCTTCGTTGATGAAGTATGCACATTTTGCGCAGGCCGATATACGTTCGAAGAAGTGTTTGAACCCACTGATGTATTTGAATCCGCTGAGAAATTTGAACCCGAAGTATCAAACCCGGATGCGGGCGTTGCCCCGTTAGCCGCCATATTGACATCCCCGGTAGCTGTAAGCGGTGCTCCGCATTCAGGACAGAAATTCACATCATCCGGTACCATTTTATAGCAGTTTCTGCAAAGCATATCGGAGCCCTCCCTTCATACAGGTTTTAGGTTTTCCGAAGTTCGTTTACCTCTTCCAAATAACCTGCGGTTATAATACCGGCTGGCAGCGCAACTATCGCTATTCCGAAAATCGAAGACAGCATAGTGATAACTCTCCCCGCCGTAGATACTGCAAAAATATCACCATATCCAACGGTTGTCAATGATACTGTAGCCCAATAAACGGCATCAAAAAAAGTCGGAAAAGTATCCGGTTCTACGCTGATCACCACCAGCGCAGATGCCAAAATATATCCCACCGCCAAACCGCCGACAACCAGCAATGCTTCCTTTTGTTTTTTAAAGACATTGATAATGATCGTAATGCTCTTAGAGTAGCGGATTACCTTAAATACACGGAAAACCCGAAGCGTCCTAAGAAGCCTCAATACCCTCAGCACGCGGAACGCTCCGTTGATAGCAATCAGTGACGGTAAAATGGATAGCAGATCTATGATTGCCATAGGCGTAAAAGGATACAGCAAAAACGATCTGCCTCCTTTTTTCATTTTATAATCAGCCGTTACAAAGCGAAGCAGGTAATCTACGATGAAAATTGCCGTGGTCACAATCTCCAAAACGCTTCCATTTGGTCCATTGTTTTTCAAAGCAATCGGAACAAGACTCAGTACGATGGTTATCATCATGCCCACATCATAGACTTT
>JAIKWF010000101.1 GCA_024685005.1 Lachnospiraceae bacterium | reverse complement strand
CTGCGCAAAGAGCTTGCGAAGCTCCAGCAGAAAACAAAAGAGCGCAAAAAACCGAAACGCAGCCAAAAGCGAAAGGGGAGTACGTCATGAAAGATTTTTTCAAAAAATGGATCGTACAGAACCTGGGTCTGAAAGCCCTGTCGCTGGTGGTGGCTGTAGTCCTGTGGCTTCTGGTGGTCAATGTATCCGATCCTGTGGTGGAGACCACGTTTCAGGATATCCCTCTGCGGGTGATCAATTCCGATTCCCTTGCATCCGAGGGAAAAGTATATGAGATGATGGGCAACAATGTGGTGACCATCGTGGTGGATGCGAAGCGTTCCATCGTGGGTTCCCTCAGCAGTGAGAACTTCAGAGCGGAAGCAGACCTTTCACTGTACAATGCGGAAACGGGCATGGTTCCCGTGCGGGTAGAGAGCAACCGTTACAATGATAAGATCGAGTCCATCAAGAGCCGCACGGAGAGTGTGGAAGTCTTTATTGAGGACGGACTTCGCAAACAGTTTGTGATCACGCCGGAAGTTAGCGGCGAGCCTGCGGAAGGCTATATCATAGGGGATGTGAATACGGCAGAGAACGTGGTTCGTATCTCCGGTCGTGAATCCGTGGTGGAGAAGATCGCAAAAGTGACCGCCGAGGTATCCGTAGACGGCCTTGGCAGCGATGTGAACACTTCCGTGGATCTGAAGCTCTATGACAAAGACGGCGAACAGATCCGAAACAATAATCTGGTGAAAAATATTTCCACCGTAGCCATCTCCGTGAAGATCCTTGCCACCAAGGAACTGGAGCTGCGCTACAGCTATGCCGGCAAACCCGCAGACGGTTATACCGTATTCGGCCAGCTTTCCGGCAGCAAAGATACGGTTCTGGTAGCAGGCAGGAACAATGATCTTGCCAGAGTAAATCACCTGGATATCGGCAGCAATTATCTGGACGTTACGGGTATGTCGGAAACCGCAAAAGTTACCGTGGACCTGGAAAAAGCATTGCCGGAGAATCTGGAACTGGTGGACAAGGAGGACACCCAGCTTGAGGTTACCATCCCCATCCAGCAGGTAGTTGAAAAGGAAGTGACCCTTGCCAAAAACGCCATCAAGGTAGGTAAGGTGGGAGAAGGACTTCGCACGGAGCTGATGGCGGAGTATATTTCCTTTAAGGTCAGCGGTGTGGAATCTGCCATATCCCAATTGAAGAATACGGATGTGAAAGCAGAGATCGACTGGGATGCTTACATGGATGAGAACAACATCGCCGAGATCTCCGCAGGAACCTATCGGATCCCGCTTCAGCTGGAACTTCCCGAGGGCATTACCCCTGTGAAGGATGTGATGATTTCGGTACGTGTTGTAAAGGCAAAGTGACAACGGGAATAACACAGTTGTCATTGTGTGGTAATTGTGATAAAATGTGAAAAGATATGTAGCACTTTTCAGGAGAAGGTAAAAATGGTTAGTCAGAAGGTTACGATAAAAAATCCTACCGGGTTGCACCTACGTCCCGCCGGTATCCTATGCAAGGAGGCAATGCAGTACAAATCACTGATCACGTTTTCATTTCGTGAGAGTACAGCCAATGCGAAGAGTGTACTCAGCGTTCTTGGGGCGTGCGTCAAATGTGGCGATGAGGTCGAGTTTGTTTGTGATGGCGAGGACGAAGAAGAAGCGCTGAAGGCACTTGTGGAAGCCATTGAGAACGGATTAGGAGAATGAGAGAACCCATCGGCAGATGGGTTCTTCTTTTTATTATATCATACTGATAAGGAGGTACAGACTAATGTTGAACTATAAAAGATACCGCAGAAATCCGGTAGTGGATCTTCCGGACAGAAGATGGCCCAATAAGCAGATCGAGAAAGCACCGATATGGTGCAGCGTTGATCTTCGGGACGGTAATCAGGCACTGATCGATCCCATGGTTGTATCGGAAAAAGTAGAGTTTTTCAATCATCTGGTCCGTCTCGGATTTAAGGAGATCGAAGTGGGATTCCCCGCTGCCAGCCAGATCGAGTATGATTTCCAGAGACAGCTCATCGAACGGAAGCTGGTTCCCGATGATGTAAGACTTCAGGTTCTGACCCAGTGCCGGAAGGAACAGATCGAACGGACCTTTGAATCCATCGAGGGATGCAAAGAAGCCATCGTACATATTTACAATTCCACATCCACCCTTCAGAGAGATGTGGTTTTCGGAAAAGACAGAGCCGAGATCATTGACATTGCCGTAAAGGGAACCGAGATGGTAAAAGAGCTGGCAAAGGATTTCCCCGGGAAGATCATTTTAGAATACTCCCCTGAGAGCTTTACCGGCACAGAGTTGGACTTCGCCCTTGAGATCTGCACCGCAGTGCAGAAGACCTGGGGTGCCACCAAAGAGAATCCCATCATCATCAATCTGCCTTCCACGGTAGAGATGACAACCCCCAATGTATTTGCTGACCGCATCGAATGGATGAGCGATCACTTTGAAGACAGAGACAGCATCATCCTTTCCGTACATCCTCACAATGACAGGGGAACCGGCGTTGCCACCGCAGAGCTGGCACTTTTGGCCGGTGCGGACAGAGTGGAAGGAACCCTGTTCGGAAACGGCGAGCGTACCGGTAATGTGGACATTCTGAATATCGCATATAACATGTTCTCCCAGGGCATCGATCCGGAGCTTGCCATCGAGAATGTGAATGAGAGCATTGAGATCTACGAAAGATGCTGCAAGATCCCCATGCATCCCAGACATCCTTACGCAGGAAAGCTGGTGTTCACCGCCTTTTCCGGCTCTCATCAGGATGCTATTAACAAAGGCGTTGCAGCCATGCGGGAGAGAAACAACGAGTATTGGGAAGTACCTTATCTGCCCATCGATCCCGCGGACATCGGAAGAGAATACGAGCCCATTGTACGTATCAATTCCCAGTCCGGCAAGGGCGGTGTGGCATTTGTTATGGATACATACTTCGGCTTCAAGCTGCCCAAGGCAATGCAGAGAGAGTTTGCGGATGTGATCCAGTCTATTTCGGAGCGTCAGGGCGAGGTTGCACCGGAAACCATTATGGCTACCTTCCGGGAGGAATATCTGGAAAAGAAAGAGCCGCTGCATTTCAGGAAGCTGAAAGTAGACGATCTTTCCGACGAGACGGAATCGGAATTCGATACCAAGGTAAGTGTCACCTATACCGATGCAGGCGTGGAAAAAGTATTCGACGCTGTGGGCAACGGCCCCATCGATGCGGTTAAGAGAGGTCTTATGGAAGAGACCGGCCGCAAGATCAAGATCCTTGACTACGAAGAGCATGCACTGCAGTCCGGCTCCAATTCCCAGGCAGCAGCTTATATTCATATGCTGGATGCGGATACGGGAGTGGTTACCTACGGTGTGGGCGTTTCGAGCAATATTACCAGAGCTTCTGTCAGAGCGATCTTCTCTGCACTGAATCGTCTGGGAAAATAAAAGGACGGCTTATTACTGATTTTTATGGGAACGCACAAAAACAAAAATACCAAGCGGAAGAAATGGGTCAACCTGATATTTCCCCTGCTGACACTGTTTTGTCTGGCAGGTTTTATCGGTAGCCTCATTTTTCCCAATTATGTACTGGATACGTATATAGTGAACATGGAAGAGGAGGAAGGAGATACGATGGTTCTGCTTCCTCTTTCTTATGATGCTCCCATTACCCTGAAGATTGATACCAAGGGGCGGCCCATGAAGGGTGTGCAGCTTGGGATCCGGAAAAGGGGAGGGGATCAGAGCGGACAGATACTTGTTTATGATGTATATGCAGGTGATGCAAAGGTCAGCGAAAACCGCTATGATATTGCATCCGGAGATGACGGGCAATATGTCTATCTGCCCTTTGCAAACTATGAACAATGCACGGGACAGATCGCTGTAAAGCTGCAGCTTGCGGGAGAGGGAAAGCGCCTTTCACCGGAACAGACAGCAGCCCTTGAAGCAAATCACAGAAAATCAGAGGACATAGAAACGGTCCTTTATGAAGGATGCCTGGCAGAGGGAGAGTGCAGTCTTCGCGGCTCTCATATCTACACCCATGCCACTTATCCTTTTTTGTATGATGCAAGGATCCTGACCTTTATTTTTCTTGCAGTGTCCATGACACTGAGCTTTAAAGGGAAGGAGGGTTGAGAATGATAGAAAAGATCGCGGAAAAGATCAAAGAAACGGCTTTGGCAGCCGTGGATGCCCTTCTGGATTTTCAGGAGGGAGCAGAGGCGAACTGCTTCCCCTGGCCGGCAAGATGTATGATCGCCATGGTGATCTGTATGACCACCGCTTTTTTGGCGGAGTGTCTCATTTTCCAGCTGCCTTCCGTCAGATATAAATCGGCGCCGCTGTCCTTCTACGGGGAAAATGCCCTGGTGGACATTCCCGGCACCTTCACCGTTTTTTGCGAAAAATCCCTGGTGGAGCTGGATGAAGAAGAGGCAAAAAGCATTCAGGTAGAACGTAATTCCCGGAAGATTCTGGAGAACTATCTGGGGGAAGAACAGGAAGAAAAACAGGACGATACCCTGGTGGAAAAAGCCGACGGAAGCTTTTGGAGAAGAGTGAATGTGATCACTTTTTCCGTCCGCCTGCCCAAAGCCAGATACGTGAAAAAACTGGATCTTCGTCTGCATGACAGCCTGACAGGCAGCTGCGGCTATTCCGTAAAATCCTTCCTGGATACGGAAAAAGCAATGGAGACCACCTATTGCAGCATCGACCCGAAGACCAAGGCGGGCATTGCCAATTTGGGATGTCTGACGGATCAGCTGGAGATCTCCATTATGACGGCGGATGATATTCAACCTTCCGATGTGGTCTTTACCCTGAGTAATCAGTTTGCCCCCAACGGCATGCGGATCCTGTGGGTTTTCTTTGTGATGCTCACGGTGGCGGTGCTCATTGAGTTTCGCTATCCCATTACCAAGAAGCTGGAGTGGTGCTTTGCCCTGGGTGCGTTTATCATCGGCCTTTTGCTGATCCTGGGGATCGGAACCAATCAGGTCAGCTATGATGAGCATGTGCATGCAAAGGCAGCTTACAAGCTTTCCTTCGGCTCCCGGATCGAGACAACGGAAAGCGCCATGCAGATGAACGGCAATCAGCTTCCCATGTTCCATAACCCGGAGGAGCGGGCTTTGGTGGAACAATATGAAGATGAGAACCACGATTATTCCTGGGCGGATATCGGATTCCAAAGCAGATTTGTCCGGACGGAGGACCGGGTGTACTATCCCCTGGCTGCAGGATTCTGGCTGGGACGGATGCTGCATCTTTCTTTTGCGGCCACGGTGGCACTTGCAAAAATGTGCAACCTTTTGTGCTATATCGTAGTCTGCTTTTTTGCCATTCGTCTGGCAAAGCGCTACCAGGAGCTGGTATGTATGGTTGCCCTTTTGCCCAACAGCATTTTTCTGGCAGCGTCCATCAGTTATGACATGATCGTAAACAGCTTCCTGCTTTTGGGCTGTGTTCTTTTATACAATGAATTTCTGGAGCCGGATGAAAAGGTGGAGTGGTATCGCCTTTTGCCTATGCTGATGTGCTTTGTCATCGGCTCATTATCCAAACCCATCTATGTGATCATGGTGGGTATGTTCCTGTTTTTGGGTAAGAAAAAATTCCGCAATCCGCTGCAGGAATGGGTCTGCAAGATCTCTGTCCTGATTTTGATCGGACTGATGCTTTATAATATCTTCAGGCCGCTGCCTGTTGCAGGCAGTGATTACAACATGGTGGGAGATTTTGCCCTGGCGGGAGATAAGAGAAACGTGGGCGCCAGTGTAACGGGGCAGGTACAGTACATTTTGTCCAATCCTGTTTCCTACGCCATGCTGCTGTTGTCTCAAATGGGAAGCCTTCTGTTTTCCTATGTGCTGGGCGGAAAAGGATTTTTCCAATACGGCTACGTGGGAGAATCCCCCATGCTGGCCACCTGGGGCGCCGGCGCCCTGGCAATCCTGCTGGCGATCTTAAAGCCCCAGCCGGATCCGGAGGAGCGGTATCAGTGGGAAAAAGGACATGTGAATCTGGGAGCAAAGAACAGAGCGCTTACCATCCTCATGTGCTTCGGCCTGACGGCAGTGATCTGGACTTCCATGTATGTCAGCTATACGGCGGTAGGAGCCGATACCATCAAAGGTGTACAGGGAAGGTATTTCACCCCGCTGTTTTTGCCTGCACTTTTGTGCTTCCTGGGTGATAAAAAAAGCGGTAATATGGGCCGCTGCGGAAGAAACAGACTGGCCTGGGGTCTTATGGTATTTATGAACCTTTCCATGATATGGCGATTGATCATATGTGTCTATAACGTATAAGCGGAGGGGACGTAAATGAAGGCAGAAGAACAACAAAAAAGTAAGCAGCCGCTAATTTCTGTGATCGTTCCCGTTTACAGATGTGCCGATACGCTGCAGGGATGCGTCACAAGTATCCTAACAGGGCAGGAGTATGAGAATCTGGAAGTGCTTCTCATCGCCAACGGCATCCGGGAGGGAGATGCGTCTTACCGGATCGCCTGTGACCTTGCAGAAAACGATGAGAGAGTAAAGGTATATCTGCTGGAGAAAGCCGGCGTGTCCGCAGCCAGAAACGAAGGGATCAGACAGGCGAAGGGTCAGTGGATCCGATTTGCGGACAGTGATGATATGCTGCCTCCAAAGTCCCTGGGCCGGATGATGCGGCGGGCTTTGGAAGAAGAAAGCGATATGGTCATAGGCGGCTATGAGCATTTGTATTTTGGAAAAAGTACTGTAAAGACGCCGGAGTTTGAAGGCGTGGTGGTAGTGAAAAAGGAGTCGGACCGGATCCGGAAGCTGTACAGGGATGACTATTTTAATCCCCCATGGAATAAGCTGTACCGGAAAGAACTGATGGGAAAAGGCTTTCCGGAGGATATGAACCTGGGAGAAGATCTGAGCTTTAATCTTTCCTGTCTGCTGCAGGCGGAGAAGATCAGCGTTATGAAAGAAGCCGTATACAGATACCGGCAGGACGAAAGAAGCACCACCCTTTCGGGAAAAGCCAGAGAGGACAAAGTGGAGATCTGCATGCTGCTGTATCGCAGGGCCATGTCATTTTTTGAGCGGCTCTACGGACAAAGCGATATGATACAGGACTGCAGCCGGGATGCGGAAAGTAAGGTTGTGGAAACTTTTCTCGATGAGATCTGCCGAAGCGGTATGAGCAAAGAGCGCTTTTCCGTAAAAGCCGGACAGGTCCGCACATATACATCAGCGGTGAGAAAGTTTACAAAAGGAAAGAGCCGGGATATCAGACTCAGATATCCGGATCATAAAGTACTCTGCTTTTTTGCAAAGAAAGGTGCCTGGAAGATCACCCTGCTATTGACATGCCTGAGAGGAGCGATCTTTTTTGCAGGCCACAGGGCATAAGGAGGAATGGATTGAAACCACTGATCTCTGTCATAATTCCGGTATACCGGGTGGAAGCATATTTGCGAAGAGCCGTGGATTCCGTTCTGGGTCAGACCTACCGGAATCTGGACATCATCCTTGTGGACGACGGCAGTGATGACCGCTGCCCCGGGATCTGCGATGAGTATGCGGCAAAAGAAGCCCGGGTGCGGGTGATCCATAAAGAAAACGGAGGATTGTCGGATGCCAGAAACGCAGGACTGGATGTGGCCGGCGGCGATTATTATGCATTCCTGGACAGTGATGATTATTATGCACCCTGTTTTATCGAGGTGCTCTATGACCTTCTGATCAGGAATAACGCCCAGGTGGCGCAGTGTTTCTATGCGGTAACGGGACCGGGAATGCCGGAGCCGGATTTTAAGGATTTTGAGAGACGCTATCAAGGCGGCAGGATCAAAGCTGAGGTATATGACAGAAGAGAGCTTTTGGAACATCAGTATGATGCGCTGCACAAGGATGCCACCTATTATATCGTAGCCTGGAATAAGCTGTATGCGGCAGGCCTTTGGAAAGATGTGCGTTTTCCCAAAGGAAAGATCCATGAGGATGAGGCTACTACCTATAAGATCTTCGACCGCACAGAAAGAGGAGCTAGCATAAGCTTACCTTTTTACGCCTATTTTTCTGCGGCGGGAAGTATTACAAGAACGAAATTTTCAAGAAAACGTCTGGATTGGATGGAGGCGCTCTCCCACAGGATCGATTATTTTCTGGAACGGGATGAGCAGCATCTTGCTGCAGCAGCCATGCGTGCCCTGGCAGACGGAAGCATCAAATATTATTATCCCCTGAAAAGCCATGTGCCGGATAGTAAAGAAGAGCAGGCCATGCTGAAGGAAAATGTCCGCAGGGCTCTGAAGGCATCTTCTGATTTTAGCGGAGAAGGGGATGTTTTTCCGAAGCGGAGCATCCTGGGGTATCGGATCTTTTTGTGCAGCCCCCGGCTTTACAGGAAGCTTTTGATCAGACGGCGCAGGAAACAGAGGTAACGGAGAGGAAAAGATTATGCCTGCAGTATCGGTTGTGGTACCGGTTTACAATATGAAAAATTATCTGCAGCGCTGCGTTGACGGTTTGCTGCAGCAAACTTTATCCGATCTTCAGATCATCCTGATGGACGACGGCAGCAATGACGGATCCGGAGTTATGTGCGATGATCTGGCGCTTCTGTATGGAAATGTGGAATCCTACCATCAGAAGAATGCGGGACTGACTGCAGCCTGGAAAGCCGGCAGCAGCTATGCAAAGGGCGAGTACATCGGCTATGTGGATGCGGATGATTATATCGACCGGGATATGTTCCAGCGGCTGTATGAACGGGCGAAGGAAACGGATGCTGATATGGTCTGCTGTGGTCTGGAGCATTTATATGAAGAGGATCCGGAAAAAAGCTGGACGGAAGAATCCACGCTTTCGGAGGATACCTATGATGAGGAAGGGATCAAAGGGCTTTTGTCCGGCAGCCTGATCAATGACGGCAGCTTTATGGGACGGCCTCTTTTGGTCAACCGGGTAACGAAGCTGGTAAAAAGAGAACTGGTGCTGCAAAATATGTCCCTTTGCGCAGATGCGGTTTCCATCGGGGAGGATGTGCAGTTTACGCTGGCGATGCTGACGGGAGCAAAGAAGCTTGCGCTGATCAAAGACTATTATCCCTATCATTACTATATGCAGCCATCTTCCATGACCATGCATTACGATGCGGCTTATATGGATAAGATCAATACCATGCGCAGGAACCTGATCCGCATTGCCAGGGACTCCGGTTATCCGGCAATAGAGCAGCAGATCTGGAATGATTTTTTGTGCCTGACAGTCATGCATGTGAAGGCCATTGTCTGCAAACAGAAAAAAACGCCTTACGCGACGGTGCGAAAAGAGATGGAAAAAGTCCTTCGGTCAAGAAGCGTGATGTGGGCTCTGGGCCATGCAAAGATGCCCCGTTTGGCCCTGTCCGTGCGGCTGTTTTTGGAACTGATGAAATGGGAATGGTATCCGGTGATGTACCTGATCATCCGGGTCTGGTTTAAGGAATGAGATAAGCGTGAAAATGAGCAGCGAAAAACAGAAGAAAAATCTATATATTGCCTGCTTTGTTTTGCTGATGCTGCTTTTGGGATTTATGTCTTTTTACAAGCTGACGGCAAAGTACGTGGATCCCTGGGATGAAGCAAGACACGGTGTGAACGCCTACGAAATGCTAAACGGCGGCTCCCTTGTGCAGAATACCTATCTGCGGGCGGCGGACTATTATAACCTCAAGCCGCCTCTTTCCATGTGGTGCATCATGGCAGGACTGAAGCTGTTTTCCGACCCTGTTTTCGGACTTCGGTTTTATTCTGCTCTTTGCTATCTTTTGCTGGCCCTTTTTACGGCCCGTTTTATGCGACGTTTTTCCCCGGGAGCATCACTTTTGTCCCTGGCTTTTTTGTCCGTCAATATGACACCCTTTCTGGCCCACATGGTCCGGGCGGGGGATGCGGACAGTCTCTATGTTCTTTTATTTTCCCTGGCAATGATGGGTATGATGGAGATCGAAAAAGACCACCGCTATTTGTACCTTTGCGGTTTGTGTTTTTCCCTGGCTTTTTTGACCAAAAGTTTTCATGCGCTGATGATCGCTGCTGCCGGAGGCATTTTTCTGCTTTTGACCAGGCAGCTTTTCACCATTCGCCTGAAGGAATGGATCCTGTTCCTTCTGGCATCCACGGGACCTGTGCTGATCTGGGCCGCGCTGCGCTACCGGATGGACGGCACGGCGTTTTTCAGAAAAATGTGGGAGACGGACGTTTGCGGCAGAACTTCGGGAGAGCTTACCAGCAATCCGTCCCCTGTCTGGTACTATGCGTCCTACTACCTGGGCCGTATGAGCGGCAAGGTGCAGATCTATCTCTGGGCACTTTTGCTGGTGCTGGCAGCCCTGGTGGTTTTAACGGCAACGGGAACCTTCAAAAAAGAAAAGACCGCCGGCTCTGTATCGTTGGGATTTGCCCTTTGGATCCTGATCCCCTTTGTGGGGTTTTCCGCAGTGTCCAATAAGCTTTTGTGGTATCTGTACCCTTCCGTAACGGCGCTGATGATCGCGGCAGCGGCAGCGGTTGACTATTTGTGGCGGCAGCTTTCAGAGAAAAAAGGATCCGCGGCAAAAGCGGGGCGCATCCTGTTTGCCGGCGCCATCCTTTTGATGTGGGTCTGGTATCTGGGAGGGACCTTCCGTATTGTGAATGCCCAGACCTATAATGAGTTTCAAATGCTGATCCGGGCAGTGGCAGGAGATGAGAAGGCAGAGGAGGTTCTGTCTGATCTGAAAGTTACCCAGGGAGATCTGGTGATCCTGCCGGAGGAAACTGCCGGGAAGGGCGAAAAGGTAATGACTGTGGGCGACGACGGCAGCAGGACCTGGAGCCAGCAGGATGTTTTCGTGGCGGAGGCTTACGGCGATTTTGTCTGCACCGATCAGGCAAAGGATGATCCCTGGCCGGAGGAAGGGATCCTTTTTGCGCCAAGATCTGCTGAAAAAGAGATCCTGGCAAAGGCGGAAGGGGCAACTATCTTAGCTGCTACGCCGGAATATGCAGCTTACCGCCTGTCTTCAAAGTGACTCTTACAATTTTTGTAACATTTCCTTAATATTGTCATAATTTTGTAAAAACTAAATGACAGACCAGGGAATAAGTGTTATAATCGTCTCGTTGTGAGATTAGAACATTGTAGGAGGAAAGAACAACTTATGAAAAAAGCACGGATCATGCTCCTGATCGCCGCTTTGACTGTGGGAACTCTTTGCGGCTGTCAAAAGAAAGAACCAGAGGTTCAGGAGCCTGTAATAGATGATACAGCACAAGTGCAGCCTGAGGCAGAGGCACTTCCGGAGATCATTACGGATCAGGTACCCGAAGGAGAGGACCTTCCGGACGGAAAGAAGTACTCTTCCCTTACGGGAGAGATCGTGGATGAATCGGTTTTCACCCAGAGACCCATTGCCATCATGCTCCCTACCGACAAGCAGGCACAGCCCCAGTACGGTATCGGAAGAGCAGGCGTTTTATATGAATGTATGGAAGAGGGCGACATGTCCAGACAGATGGCCATCATCGAGAACTGGCATGAGATCGAGACCCTGGGTAATGTAAGAAGCTGCCGTGACTATTATGTATATTGGGCTCTGGAATGGGATCCCATCATTGTTCACTTCGGCGGTCCTTTTTACCTGGCTGAGGTTATGAGCAGATCCGATGTACACAACATCAGCGGATGTGCCATCAACTCCACCAACAGCGCACCGGGAAGCAACGCATTTTATCGTACCAATGATAAGGTGGTTCCCCACAACGCTTATACCAGCGGTGCAAAGCTGATGGAACAGTGCGGCAACCTGAATTATGACCTGACCCATGACTGGGACAACTTTATCGCCCAGCATTTTAATTACAACTATAACGGAGGCAATGATCTGAGCGCTGCATCCGGAAGCTTTGATGCAACCGAAGTAAGTCTGGCAAAGGCATTCCCTTATACCAAGTCTTCCCTGACTTACGATCCCGGCACAGGTCTTTACAAGAAAAACCTGTATGAAAAGAGCCAGATCGACGGAACAACCGGCGAGCAGCTCACCTTTGAAAATGTGCTGATCCAGTTTGCACATTATGAAGTCAGAGATGCCAAGGGTTATCTGGCGTTCCAGGATCATGACAATCAGCATGATGGCTACTACATCACCAAAGGAAAAGCCGTTCATGTAAGATGGGGTAAGAACGGTGACTACAGTCCCACCAGATTTTACTATGATGATCTGACCCCCATTGAGATGAACCCCGGTAAGACCTACATCGCAGTTGTACAGGATGACCGGAGCATCAATATCAACGGAACGGAATATACCTGCCTGAATAAATAAAGGCCGGGAAAAGAGCGAAAACAAAACCGCCGCAGATTGCGGCGGTTTTTCTTGCGTATATATCTTCAATCCTTGCCGGCGATGACCTTCGGGATGGAATGCATATCTGCGGCGATATCCGTAAAGGAAGAATAGTAGCTGCCGATGATCTTACTGGTTTCGGAAAGAGCCAGAAGATCCACCAGAGCATCCTGGATCCCCGTAACGGTCTCCCTGGAAAGATCCCTGTTTTCGTTGGATATGATCTTTCCCGGGAAGAGCTTGCGCAGATTCTCTTCCTCCCCCAGATCGTCGGTGGCAAGATAAAAGACGGTTTCCGGATCCTGAGCCAGTTCCTTTCGGATCTGATCCACAAAGGCATCCGTGCTGCTTCCGTCGATGGAAGGCTTGTTGTCGGTGCGCCTGATGTGGACACCTACGCAGCGGCTGCCGAAGCCGGCCTTCAGATCGTTTACTTTTTTGCGGATATCGTAGTTGGCGGCAAAGGCCGTGTAATCATGGCTGGGGAAGAAATGCTCCTCCGTGGCAATGTAAAGGCGCCTGGGGAGGGTACTTGTAAATTCCGGAACCAGACCGGAGGAATCACGGTTACTGCGGATCTGCTCATTGCCGATACGACGACAGGTGAGCTGATAGTACAGTTTTCCCAGATCGTATTTACTGTAGATGTTGTTTAGGGTAAAGCGGTTTGTCTGGGAAAAGAGATGCTCGAAGGGGCATCCCAGTTCGTGGTTCACATTCCACAGAACATGGAGGTGATCACCCCGCATTTCAGCCAGCACCAAAGCGGAGTTGATGGCCCGCATTCTGTTGCACAAACCACCGATCGGTTGTATGATTAGCATGTGTGTTCTCCTATAAGACTCTGAAGATTTTCGCGTCTTTTGACGGAAAGGTCTTACGGTAAAGAGTATAACAGAAAATAACGGGAAAGTGGAGTATAGGATGAAAATTGTTTTGATCAACACAATCTGTCAAAAGGGAAGCATCGGCCGGATCTGCGCCGATCTTTACGAGCAGCTTGACCGCAGAGGCGACACCCCCTACATGATCGCGGGAAGAGGAAGCATTCCTTCCTACATGCGGGGAAAAGTCATCGGCAACAAGGCGGATTTTGCGATGCATGTACTGAAAAACTTTTTTCAGGGGAAGGCGGGCTTTGGCTCCGCAGCTGTTACCAAAAAGCTTCTGGCCTGGCTGGATGAAGTGCAGCCGGATCTGATCCATCTGCACAATATCCACGGCTTTTATCTGCAGACAGAGCTGTTGTTTGACTATCTGAAAAAAGCGGGGATCCCCGTAGTATGGACCCTTCATGACTGCTGGCCTTTTACCGGACACTGTGCCTATTTCGATTACACAGGGTGTGACAAGTGGATGGAAGAAAATGGGGGATGCCATGACTGCCCCGTTCATAAAAGTGCCTATCCCTATGCTCTTTTTAAGGACAATACCGTTTGGAACTATGCTACGAAAAAGCGGATCTTTTCCGGGGTGCCGAACCTTACCATCGTTGTGCCCAGCCGCTGGCTGAAGGAAAAAGTGGCGGCATCTTTTCTTAAGGAATACCCGGTGGAAGTGATCTATAACGGCATTGATACAGATGTGTTCAACGTGCTGGATCCCAAAGCACAAAAGCTCCGGGATAAGCAGCAGGCGGGTTATCTTCACAGAAGAGTGTTAGGGGTTGCTAACTATTGGGAACCCAGAAAAGGCCTGACTTACCTGGAACAGCTTTCCGAGAAACTGCCCTCCAACTATATGGTGGAAGTGGTGGGACTGAACAAACCGCAGATTACCACCCTTTTGAAAAAGCATCCCGAAGGACGGTTTTTACCCATGCCCAAAACCGCCAATCCCGCCCAGCTGGCGGCGCTGTACCGGACGGCAGACGTTTTTGTGAATCCCACCCTGGAAGACAATTTTCCCACTACCAATATCGAGGCCCTTGCCTGCGGTACGCCGGTGGTAACATTCCGTACCGGCGGAAGCCCGGAAGCCATCGATGAAAAAACGGGCATAGTGGTGGAAAAGGGCGATTTAGAGGGACTTGTGGCGGCAGTGCGAAAGGTTTGTGAGGAGAAACCCTTTAGCGGACCGGATTGCCGGCAGCGGGGGCTGCTGTATACCAGAGGGGCCTTTTCCCTGAAATATGTGGAATTATATGAAAAAATGAGGTATAATAACTCATAGTGTGCTTACCTGACAAAGTCGGGTGAGAGAAAGGAAAACAAATGAAGATATCCGTCATAACCATGACGTATCGTGACCCCGAGTCGCTGAAGAAAACAGCAGCCACCGTACTGGGGCAGACTCATAAGGATCTGGAATATATCGTTGTGGATGGCGGTTGCGATGAGGACACCGCCAAAGTAATACAAGCCATTGCTCAGAAGATGGAGAAAAGAGGCGGAACCTTCCGTTTTGTCAGTGAACCGGACAAAGGCTTATATGATGCATTAAACAAGGGCATCGATATGGCTACCGGAGATCTGATCGGTCTGATGTGTGACCGGTTTGCGGATAAAGAAGTTCTTTCCGATATGGCAGATATGATAACCATGGAGGGAAGCGACGGGATCCATACGGATCTGGACTACCGGAATGAAACCAGGGTTGTGAGACGCTGGCGGATGGGACGGGGCAGGATCCAAAGCGGATGGATGCCGGGGCACCCCACCTTGTATCTGAAACGGGAAGTCTATGAACGCTTCGGCAGATACAGAATGGATTACCGCATTGCGGCGGACTATGAGTTTATGGCCCGTATCCTGAAAGAAGGGGTTATCCTGTCTTATCTTCCCAGAGTGTGCGTTCATATGGATCATGGCGGAGACTCCACCAGTACGGGATCCTTGAAGACCTACGCCGCATCCTTTGCGGAGGGGAGAAGAGCCCTGAAGCAAAACGGATATCCCCATCCGGGGCTGACGACGATCCTGCGGACGTTGCGGGTATTGGCGCAATTTGTGAAACGATGATGAAAAGCTTAGTGATCATACCGGCTTATAACGAAGAAAAGAGTATTCTGCGAACCGTTCAGGATATCAGGGAGCATGCTCCCGATTTTGATTACGTGGTGGTGAATGACTGCTCCACGGATGATACGCTGGCCATTTGCAGGCGTGAGCACATCCGTGTTCTGGCGCTTCCCGTGAATCTCGGTATCGGGGGAGCTGTCCAGACCGGCTATTTATATGCGATGAAAAACGGCTACGATTACGCCGTGCAGTTTGACGGCGACGGTCAGCATGATGCAGCATTTTTGCATGCCATGCGGGATAAGATGGAAGCGGAAGGCGTGAACATGATGATCGGCTCCCGGTTTATTGAAGGAGAAGGCTTTCAGTCCAGTGCGGTGAGAAGATTCGGTATCCGCTTTTTTACGGGACTGATCCGGCTTTTGACCGGAAAGACCGTTACGGATCCCACCTCCGGTATGCGAATGGCAGATAAAAAAGTGATCGCCATGTTTGCGGACTGTTATCCGAAGGACTATCCGGAACCGGAAAGCTTGGTGGCCTGCCTGCAGGCGGGAATGAAAGTAAGCGAATATCCCGTGATCATGCGGGAGAGAATGGGAGGGGTTTCATCCATATCCCCCATGCGCTCCGTTTATTATATGATCAAGGTAACTCTGGCGATCCTGGTTGAATTTTTCCGCAGAAAGGAATATCGCAAATGATGACAGTAAAACTGCAGCTCATTGTGGGAGCTGTACTGATTCTGGGCATGCTGCTGATCCTGATCATGGTAAAAAAACGCAGCCTGGACCTGAAATATGCACTTTCCTGGCTTTTAGGCATTGTATTAGTACTGATCCTGGATTGCTTCCCGAAGCTTTTGAACAGGCTTTCAAGGGCACTGGGGGTTTTTTCACCCGTGAACATGATCTTCTTTTTGGGATTCTGCTTTTCCCTTTTGATCATTTTTACACTGACGGTCATCGTATCGAGAATGTCAGAGCGGATCAGAAAGCTTTCCCAGGCCGTTGCCCTGAATGAAGAAAAGCTGCGGATCCTTACCGCCGATGAGCAAAAGGAAAAGAAGGAAGACGGCAAGTAAATGCAGGCAAAAGAAACCGGAAAAAAACTGCATATCGACCCGGAAGCACTGCTGCTTTTTTTACTGATCACGGCAGTGGGATGCTATGTAAGATTTGTGATGCGCAATATCGTGGCCGGGGACTATAAGATGTTCTTTGAGCCCTGGGTAGCCACCCTGCGGCAGGCAGGAGGCGGAATAAAGGGCCTTGCGGCAGAGTTTGAATATGTGGATTATACCACGCCGTATCTGACCATACTTTCCTTTATCAGCATCTGTCCTTTTTTAAACACGCTTTTGCTGATGAAAATGGTCTCCATCGCCTTTGATTTTTCCGCAGCCTTTGCGGTTATGGCCATTGTATATGACAGAACCCGCAGCCAGAAAAGCGCGGTCCTTGGATACGGAGCTTTGCTGCTCTGTCCTACGGTGATCGCCAACAGCGCCATGTGGGCACAGTGTGATATCATCTTTACCTCTTTTGTGCTGTGGTCCCTGTTTTTCATGCTTCGGAAAAAGCCGGCCATTTCCATGGTGTTTTACGGTATCGCCTTTGCGTTTAAACTGCAGACATTTTTCCTGCTTCCCTTATACGTGATCTTCTGGATGAAGGGAAGAGTAAAGCTGAAACATTTTTTGTTCGTTCCGCTGATGTACCTTGTGGGCATGATCCCGGCGCTGATAGCGGGAAGGGATTTTTGGGAGCTTTTAACGGTATATTTCTTCCAGGCCGGCGGTTTGATGGATATTTACGCCCTTTCCCACAAATTCCCCAATATCTACCAGCTCTTCGGAACGGACGCTTTTCTTATCGAGTATGCGGATGCGGGGATCTATGTGACCCTTGCGGCGCTGATGGCAGAGCTGTATCTGTTTGCCAGAAAGCAGTATGCGTTTCATGAGGCGTTGATCCTGAGAATGGGGATGCTCCTTACCATGACAGTGGTATTTTTCCTGCCCCATATGCACGAAAGATATGCGATCCTGGTGGATGTGTTGGCAGTGGTTTATTACTTTTTTGAAAAAGACAAGCTGTATGTTCCCGTGCTTACGGTGCTGTGCTCCTTTGCGGGCTATACCGTATATCTGGCCCAGAACAATATCCTGCCCATGGCGGTATATACGCTGATCTTCCTGTACCTGATGCTGGATCACGGAAGATATGTCGCATGCATGGTCCGCGGCGAAAAAAGGTGAAACGGTCATGGACGAAAAGTTTTCGAAATTCCTGACAACTGAATATAAGATGGGAAAGCTTATGATCGCCCCCATTGATCTGCTGTTGCTGCTGGCAACCGTAGCCTTCGGAATCCTTTTTCGGAGCAAGGTCTTCGGCATTGTTTATCCCGGCCGGGATCCGGAAGCCCCCATGGCATCCTATGATGTGTTTTTGAAGGTTTTCGGCAGCTGCTTTGATCTGGTGCTTGCCGTCCTTTGCGGTATATACACCGGGCTGATCACTGGCAGAAAGCTTCGGGGCTATTTGATCTATGCGCTGACGTTTCTGCTGCCGGTCATGGTCATGAGCTCCTGCATGTTTAAAACCGGGGATTCGGTATATCTGTCCCTGCTGGTGCTGTTTTTGATCTTAGAGCATTTTAGGAAAAAAGTCCCGGCTGCTGCAGCGTACCTTGCGGCAGTATTGCTTCAGCCCTATGCGCTGCTGTTACTTCCGGCGCTGCCTGTGCTGACCGGGGGCGGAGAAAAGAGCGACGGCCGGAAAGGAGAAGCTTTTTTACTGCCGGCGGCATCTGCTCTTGCAGGGGTGTTATCCTGCTTCCTTCGCTATGGCATGCAGACAGGTTTTTTCCTGATCCAAAGCCAGCAGGTCCTTGACACAGTCAGGGGAGAGCGTTTATTATCCTACAATGCGCCCAATCTGTATCAGCTGTTGGGACCGGATGCTTTTGTGAGTGAATATACGAAGGCAGGCATTGCTTTGACACTGATTGTTAGCATATGCTACCTTTTTTGGACCGCCGGAATGGCGAAAACCGGAGAGAAATATTCTATGGGAGCAAAGTTGTTTACGGCATATGCTTCCTGCATGCTGCTGAGCTTTATCATGCCGGGCATGTGTGAACGGTCGGGGTACGTGGGAATGCTCCTGTCGGTATTTTTTGTGATGCTGTATCCGAAGTACTGTTACCACGCCATAGCCCAGGTGATCCTGTGCTTTATGGCAGGAGCGGCCTTTTTCAGGGAAGGAGGATGGTTTCATTCCCCGGCCTATGCAGCTCTTTTTCAGCTGCTTTTGATCCTGGATCTGTTTTGCCGGATCAAAAAAGAGATCTTTGCAACAGAGGAAGTTTTATGAAACAGGTAGAAAAGCTGGATTATATAGACGGGCTGAAGGTTTGCGCCTGTATGATGATCTACAATTTTCATTTTATCAATGCGTTTTATTGCGGATTTTATTCGTTAAGACCCGAGGACTACCATCTTCCCGCATTGGAGTATCTGGTGGGCAGCACGCCCCTTAACCTGATCATGGGAGGAAAGTTCGGGGTACGGATGTTTATGACCATCAGCGGTTTTTTTGTGGGGTACCGGTTCTTTTTGACGGGAGAGAAAAAATCTCTTTCCTCCGGTGTGATCAAGAAATACTTCAGACTGATCTTCCCTATCATCACCGCTAATTTTGCCATATATCTGCTGATGCGCTTTGGCATGTTTACCAATGCAAAGGCATCTGCGCTGGCAGGAACTTCCGTATATTTCGGTAATTACAATCAGTTTGAGCCACATTTGCCGGCGGCTCTGTTCGAAGCGATTTGGGGTTGCTTTGCAACAGGAGCCAACCAGTATAACGGCCCCCTTTGGTTTATTTATTATGAGTTCTTCGGAACCATTCTGGTGGCGGCGATCCTGTCGCTGCTGGGCAATTCCAAAGCCCGGTATCTGGCTTACGGCGTGGGATGTATATTGGCGATCCGGTCGGACTTTTTACCCTTTATTCTGGGAACCGTAGTCTGCGACCTGACTTATCGCCCGCCTGTATTTTTGGAAAGGCTTTCGAAACAGAAAGTCTTTACACCGCTGATGTGGCTGCTGTTTTTGTTGGGCATGTTTTTAGGCTCCTTCCCGCCCATGGGAGAGAGACTGGAAGGGACGATCTACGCACCCTTTCCGAAGAAGATCATCCTGTTTTACATTTTGGGATCCGCCTGCGTTTTATATGCGACGCTGCATTTAAAACCGCTGAAAAAATTGTTGGGGCAGCGGTGGATCACCTGGCTGAACACATACAGCTACGGTTTTTATCTGACACATTTTTTCATTCTCTGCACCTTTGCCGGAGGCTTTTACCTGGCACTGGAAAAGAGCGTGAATTATCATGTGATCGCAATCCTGAATTATCTGTTATCCTTCGCTCTTACGGTATTTGTATCGGTGCTGATGCATAAATACGTGGAAAAACCCGGGATCAGACTTGCGACGGATTTTGCGAAAAAGTGGGAAGAAAAAGAGATGGCATAGAACCGAAGAGGGATCGGAATATGAAATCTGTTGGGGAAGAAAAAAGAGAAACTGAAACACAAAAGGGGCAGTCTCGTCAGGACTGGATCGATCTGGTAAGATTTTTGGCTATCGTTGTGGTGATGATGAATCACGCGGGCCTGATCCTGCCGGGTGTCAACTATTGGGGCGGTATGTTTTACGTGCCCGTATTTTTCGTGCTCTCAGGCTTTGTCTGGAAGGACGGAAGAGAGGGATTTTGCGCCAACTTTGCCCGGAAGTTCCGACGCCTTATGGTGCCCTTTTTCACAACAAATATAATCCTTGTGGGAGCATTTCTCATCAAGGATACTTTTATTGCACATCAGCCATTTACCCTTCTTCGGGCATTTGGTTTTCTGTATGGTCGGAATCAACTGTATGCTGACAGGTATACCCTGTTTGGGTATCCAACCCAGCAGAATGTCTACTTTATGACGGCACTCAATTCCCCCACCTGGTTTTTACCGGCACTGTTTTTAACATCTCTTACCATGATGGTCTGCCAGAAGGTGTTTAAGCAGAGAAAGAAGGAAGACTCCATGCTCTTCGGTAGTTTTCTGATGTTGTTTGCCATTTGCTGGAACTATCTTTGGTCCATCCTGCTGCCCTGGTCACTTGAATTGCTTCCGATGTATTTCGCACTGTTTTATAGCGGCTATCTTTTAGGACATGGCAATGGCTGGGAAGACTTTTTGAAGCGCCGGAGCGTCATACCGGTTATGGCTGTGATCATGATCGTCGGCGGTATTGTGAACGGGTCGGCTAACTTTTCCGTGGGAGACATGGGCCAGAGCATGATGCTTGCCTTTTTAAATGCAGTAAATGCTTCCATTCTGATCATGTTTATCTGCTGGCTTCTGCGCCGGCATGTTCCCAAAGCACTGGCCTTTGTGGGTCGGAAAACGTTGCCCATCTTATGCTGGCATTATCCGCTGCTCTCCGTTTTGGCAGCGCTGCGAAACAGGATACTCCATGTATCCGGCAGACCGGAGGATATCTGCAAAGCAGTAGAGATCATCATTGTCACCGTGTTTATCAGCGTGGGAGATGAAATGTTTAAAAAGATGCTGGCCGGAAAAAAGGAACGAAAAGAAGCAAAGGCCGCAGAGGCCTGATACGAGGAAGATCTTATGCAAGTGCAGTCAACCCCAAATCCCAAAGGGACAGGGAGGGATCCCGCTATTGACGGTGTGAAGGGCATTGCCATTTTGTTGGTCATGCTGGGACATTGCATCGTTTTAAACGGACTTGACCAAAGCGATCCTTATCTTTATGATCTGATCAAATCTGTACAAATGCCGCTGTTCATGCTGATCAGCGGTATTGTTGCGGCAAAAAGCGGACTGACCTTTCCCAAATTGAAAAAAAGAGCCATATCCTATCTGCTGCCCTTTTTTGTATGGTTTGTCATTGCTTACTTTTGGGCAAGGATCAGAGACAGTATTTCCGGAAACAGCTATGAGATCGGAGCAGGGGATTTTGCAAAAGAACTGTGGCAGCTTTTGTTTCAGACAGACAGAGGCCTTTGGTTTTTGACTACGCTTTTTATGATCACTCTGGTGATGACCATATCCACTTGCGCGGTAAAGAATAAATGGGTGAGCCTCATTATCACGGCGCTCTTTTATCTTGGATTTATCCTGCAGGCAAGAAGCGGCTTTTTGCTTTTGTCACCTGCCCTTACCGTGCTTTACATGCCCTATTATGTCATGGGATATTATTGGGAAACATGGGGGCTGTCAGAGATACTTACGAAAAAAAAGACCGGTCATTTTTGGCTGATCAGCGCAGCATCCCTTATGATCTGCCTGGCCCTTGTGGTTCTTTTCCCGCTGACAGTGCCTGTGGACGGGATCGTGACCCTGGCCGTGCAGATGGGAGCATCCCTGACGGGGACCATCGGGATCTTCGGCTGCTGCTATCTCATCTTTTCCGGGAAAAATGCTGCTTTTTTAGGATTCATCGGACAATATACCCTGGAGATCTATGTGCTCCATTTCCGGTTTGCAAGACTTTTGCATCTGTCCGAAAAAAACCTTACCCTGTATTCTTTGCGGGGAATGGGATGGCTGCTCCTTTGCTTTTTACTGATGAGCGCACTGACTGCAGCATCGGTTTTTATCTTAAAAAAGATTCCGCTATGTGATCTGCTATTGTTTGGGAAGGGACGAAGAAAAAAGGAAAAAACCTAACGACGGAATACTTTCGAAAGGGTCTGCCAAAGCAGATCCTTTTCTTTTTTCTCAAAGAGCAAAAAGAAGTTGAGAACGCTGCCGAGAATACCGCAGGTAACAACGGATAGAAAGATCATCAGCCAGGTGTCCGCGGGAAAAACTTTTCCCAAAAACAGGAAGCACACCGACATGATCACAGTGACAAAAATATACCGAAAGATGGTGGGATAAAACGTCTTTTTGGAAATGCCGAGACAATGGGCGGCATACATGGGCGTAAAGGTCATGTTTTTAATGATCCCGAGGATGGAAGAAATCCCGGCGATAAAGTAGATCCCATAGGGCTGCAGAGTCGGAAACTGCAGCAGGATAAACACGATCACCGCATTCATGACGCCCATGATCAGTGTGACGATGGAATTCCATTTCAGCTTGTTGACGATAGTATAGACATTAAACAAAGGACTGATGGCGCCCCCTACCAGAGTGCCCAGCATGATGAAGATGGTCAGGTAGTAATAAATGGGAATGATGGCTTTTTCCGAAGGGAGCCACAGGGTATAAAAGGCCATACCGAAGCCGATGATATAACATAAAGGAATGTTGGCAAAAAAGCCTGTAAGCCGCATGGCAGACTTCAGGTCATCGATCATTTCCTTTTTATCTTCCTTGGCAAAACTGATGGTAAGAGAGGGTGTAAAGACAGCGGAAACCGTTTCGTACAGCGTGTTGACGGCTGTAACGATGGTGGTTGAGGTACCGATATAACCGCTTTCATCTTTTCCGATCCACAAATTGGCAATGAGGGTATCCAGCTGGTTGGTCAGCACCTGACCGGTACGCATCACGGTATTCCAGATACCGGCAGAAAGGATCTGCATCACTGTTTTAGTGGAAAAACTCTTATAGGATACGTGGATCCCCGGCATGAGTTTTTTCGTATAGTGAATGTAGGCAAGAAACAGATAAAGATTGGAAAGCAGGGTGGCTGCGCCGATGTAGCAGACCCGGACCGGCAGCAGGGCAAACATGGCCACCAGTACAAGGGCTTTTAAAAGCTGGGATTCAATGGTGCGCAGAGCCTGCAGATCCAGTCTGTTGGCTGCAAAGGTTGCGGTGGAAAAAGTAGTGGATACGATGGTAACGAAAAAATTCAAAAACATCAGGGCAAAGAGGAGCTTTACATCCCCGGTCAGCGCAGGAGAAATGTTCACCAGCCTGTCCAGATACAGGACTACCAGAGCTGCCGGTAACAGAAGAACGGCCACGATGCCCAGGTTTGCATACATGACGGAATTGAAATACCGGTTGGCACTTTCCTGATTGCCCTTAGCCAGTTCCACTGTGATAAAACGCCCTGCCATGGAGTTTAAAGCCATGGCGGCGATGGCTGCATAATTGACAAAATTGGTGGCCATTGTCACAAAGCCCTGCGCCTCGGCTCCGAATTTCCCGATCACCGTAGGGGTGATAAAGAAACTGATACCCAGGGCCACAAGGGTGGATAAAAGAGATGCGGCCATATTCAAAATAAGCTGTTTATTTTTTACGTTTTCTTTACTCATACTTTCCTAAAGATACCATATTTACTTGGGATATTCAATTTCGACGATGAAAATAATGAAACTTTCCCCAAAATGTTATATACTAGTTCGGAGAATGAAAGGGACGGAAAAATGATATTGTTTTTGCTTATGCCGCTGACATTTATCGGCATCTTTGAAAAAATCGTGAAACGGACGGGAGAGAAGACCTTCAGTCTGGTAAGCAGCCTCTTACTTTTTGAGGGGCTTGTGTTGCTTCTCGCTAACCTTTTAAGCATCGGATCCGTTTTAAGCCCGCTGACGGCAACCTTTGCCTGGCTTCTGGCAGCTGTGATCCTGCTGTCGCCGTCGCCACAAGTTACCCGGGAAAATGGATTTTTGAAATCCTTTTGGGACCATCGCCGGAGAATGGCAAAGGAGTTTTTTGCTTCGGCTTCCGGTAAGTGTAAGGCAACCTTGAAAGAGCTGAGTCTTCCGGAAAAGATCCTTCTTGCCGGCTGCGCCGTTGTGGTTGTGGCACTGTTTATTCCTGCCACCTTTAATGTGCCATATAACTATGACTCCATGACCTACCATCTGGCCCGCATTGCCCACTGGATGGATAACGGGTCTGTGAATTATTATCTGACCAATATCGACAGGCAGCTCTATTCTCCCGTGCTGGCGGAATACAATCTGCTGTTTATGAGACTGCTTTCCGGCACGGATATGGTATTGAACCTGCAGCAATATGCAGCCATGATCTTTTCGGCGTATCTGATCTTTGGAATTTTGAGAAAGCTGGGTACGGGCCGGCTCTTTTCCCTCTTTGGGGTATTTGTCTATCTGACCATGCCCCTTACCATTTCCCAGGCCATTACCACCCAGAATGACCTTTGTGCGGGACTGTTTTATCTGGTATTTCTTTACTACCTGCTATTGTTTATGGAAAAGGATCCGGCGCATAGGATTGCTTCCATGCCGGTTTTAAGCATCTGTCTGGGGGCCAGCGTGGGATTTGCTTATCTGACAAAGCCCAGCGTCTGCGCATCCATGGTATTCTTTATGCCCTGGGTTCTCATCGTATGCATCCGTAGGAAGGATTCCGTTTTGGACCTTTTAAAGTGGGGAGGCGCTGCTTTCGGAACTCTGCTTGTGCTGCTGTCCGAGACGCTGATCCGCACCTATATATCCACGGGGCATCTCATTGCAGATACCACAGGAGGAGATATTGCGGTAGCTACAAAAAATATCCGCTATCTCATCGTAAATCTGATGAAAAATTACTGCCTGCTCATTACCCAGCATTTCATTACGGGACTGAATGGCTTTATGTACAGGCTGGCGATTTCCGTGGGCCGGATCCTGCAGGTGGACTTTAACAATATTGCCATTTCCTTCCATGGATTTGATTTTATTACTTACTTGAATACGGGACTGGATATGTACAGCCAGGACCGGACATCCAGCGCTTTTGCGGCTTACCTGTCGCTGGCAGGAGGTTTTCTGCTTCTTATTGCGCTGGTGGCGGCGCTGATTCGGGTGTTAGTATCCGGAAAAGTTGCAGGTCGTGATAGAAAGAGCGTGGTGTCCTTTGGTTTTGTCATCAGCGCCTGGATGGGCTTTGGATTTATCATGACCCTTCTTCGCTGGCAGCCCTGGGGATCGAGACTGATGTATCCCGGTCTTACTGTGGCTACCGTGGCATCTGTTCATATTCTGGGGTGTTTT
>JAIKWF010000032.1 GCA_024685005.1 Lachnospiraceae bacterium | reverse complement strand
AACAGTTGATATTCCGGGGATACCTAAAGACAAGCTGTTTTACATCTTATACCAGAAAAATGGAACGGCAAAAATATATGTCGCGGTAGATGGCGACATTTCCAAAATGAGAAAGCTTATTTCAAAGGATGAAGCATTAAGGTTGATTGATCGAATTGCTGATATCAAACCATTGAAGATAAAGGATAAAAAGAAACCGGAAGCAGAGTATAAGGAAGCACTCCAAAAATATGATTGTACGGAGCTGTTTGGGCTTATCAAGTGCTTATATTTCAGAAAACAGGAAAGGCTGAAAGAAGGTAAGAAGCCTACTGCGGTTGATGAAAAATATATGAAACTAGCTGAGGAGGTTCTTTATCAGGAACTGGGTGTTGTACTGGATATACCTAAAGATCAGGTTCTTGATCATCTTTTTGAAAGAATTGAAAAGGGGAGTGATGCATGAAAAAGATTCAGTTAAGGAAAGGAACGGAACATGACATCGTAGACCTTGTTGCCATGCTATGCCGTTACAAAAGTGATGTCACCGCAATAGTGGACGGAGAGAAATACAATGCAAAAAGCATTATGAGCGCATATGTACTTAAAGATGCAAGGAAAATAGATATCACCATTGACGGCGATGATGAGAATCAAGTTGAAGAGGAAATAAACAGGAAATTTATATCCAATAAAAATGAAGGAGAAGAATAATGCCCAGAAATCAGTTTCAGAGAATGTTTTTTGCTTTTGTTACCGTAGTGATAACGGTTCATGCTTATGTTTTTTACAGCCTGTATGTGGTCAACGGAAGCTTGCTTATGAATCTTACAGGTGAAAGTAGCGTAATCCGTGCGATCAATGCCCAGGGCGGCGTGTATATGTTTGGCAGAATGCTGCCGATTTGGGCGGTGATACTAATAGAGTTCTGTTTTGCATATGCCTTGGAAAATCTGTTAGGAAGTCCTCTGTCCTTCAAACTTGCCTGCAGGGTGTTCAATCCTCAGAAGAATCATCCCATGATCTTTGAGACTGCCATCATATGTGCAACAGTCGGGATCATGTGTCCGGCAATGAGTTTCCTCGCGGCATGGTTCTATTATCCTTACTATGCGGGATTCAACATCTGGACGCTGCTTGCGAACTGGCTTAAGCTGGTGTGCTTTAACTTTCCGTTTGCATACTTTACGCAGCTGTTTTTTATCCAGCCGGCGGTGAGAGTGATATTCAAAACTGTATTTCGGAAGGATATCGAAGCGCGTGCAAGGGAATCAGAGGAGAGTATGGCACAGAAAGGTAAGAAACCCTTGCCGGATGATGAAACAGACACAGTTGCGGATATCTTCCGCAGGATGGATGAGATAGAAAAAGAGTTCAAGGCATCGGTAGATGATTATATTGAATGGTGTATGGAGGATGGCGTGGAACCTGAGAAGCCTTATTCGGGTAAGTTTAATGTCAGGTTTACACCCGAACTTCATCAGCAGGCAGCGGTTGGGGCAAAGATGCTTGGTATATCGTTGAATAGTTTTGTTGAAAAGTCGGTCAAGGTGAGATAAACAGGAGATTTTGAAAAAACATGAGGGCTGCATCATAACGATGTGGCCCCGTGTATATTTTCACATTACGAAAAAAGAATGAAAGTCTTGTTTACAGTGCAGCACAATTGTGCTACACTGTATTTGTATGAAGGAGGTGTTCTTATGCCGGTGATTATGCCAATTAGAGATTTAAGAGATACTAGCAGGGTTTCGGAGCTAGCACATCAGCAAAAAGAACCGATTTTTGTTACGAAAAACGGATATAGTGATCTAGTAGTTATGAGCGCTGAATACTTTGAGCGATTTGCAAGAGAAAATCGTATTGATCAGGCGATTTTTGAGGCAGAGCAGGAGTTCGCCGAGGCAGGGGAAACGATTGATGCCAAAGCAGCATTTGCAGAGTTGGAGAAAAAGTATTTTGGATAAATATTCGGTTCAATTGATGAAAAGAGCATATAGGGATATCGAAGATATTTATGCCTATATTGCGCATGTTAAATTAGCTCCTGAAAATGCTGAAGGACAAACGAGTCGAATTAAAACAGCTATTCTTGGCTTAGAGTATTACCCACAGTCGCACCAGGACCGACTTGTGGGGCGATATGCAGATAAGGGCTATAAACAGTTGATTATAGATAACTATATAGCCATTTTCAGGATCGATGAAGACAAGAAAATAGTTTATGTTGTGACTGTACAGTACCAAGGAAGAAATCTGTAATTCAAAGTACTATAAAAGTACTGTTTGAGTTGACAGTGAAGAAAAACGAGGATAATGCGACAAAACCCTTAAAAGAGGCAAACTTATAAACCTTGTAAAAGAGGTAATATGCAATATACAAATATGCGTGCTAATCAAAGGGTGTTGCAGAAAAAAAGAATCTGCTGATATCTTCCGGTGAGAATTTGTCATTCTTCATCCACCAGCGTACTGTTTCCGCGAAATCACAAACCATATGATTCAACAGATATTCCGTTGGGATATCTGTTTTTATTTTTTTGAGCTCATCACGAAAAATCTTTTCCAGATATTCTTTAAAATATCGCATGAACATTTCGCCGCTCTCACAGGAGAGAATGCGGCTCAGGTAGCGGCTGTTGTCCTGAAGATGATAAAGAATATGAGTGATTTCTTCTTTCAGGTCATAGTCTGCGCGTGAAAAATCATGGGACTTTTCCTTTGCGGGATGATCGGAGAAGACATGCGCAAATATATCATTGCTCATTTCCCGCAGCAGTTCATCCTTGGTTTCAAAATGCGAATAGAACGTGCTTCTGCTGATATCAGCTTCGTCTATGATTTCCTGTACCGTGATATTGGAATAACTCTTTTCTGACAGTAATTTTGTGAAAGCATCAAAGATAGCACTTCTTGTTTTCCGCTGCCGTCGATCCATATGAAACCTCCTGAATCTGTCATCATTTTCCGGCCGTGAATTACATATCCTGCAGGATGATTTTACAGATAGCTGCTTCCGGCTCAACCAATTCAAGTCGGACTTAATACGTGCGGATTATCATACATTTTTCCGCATATGTACGATAACGTACTTTTCGGAGTACCTGCTTCTTGTTCTTGGGAAGGGGCCTCTTTATAATTGTAATCGAACAAAGTGTTTGATAATGATTGGATTATACGATGATACAAATCGTATGTCAAGGAGGCGTTCTGTATGATCAAGAAAATAAATGATTTTTTAGCCGGGTGGCCTATGACCATTGCCGGCGGGGTGTTTCTGATCACATCTTTCATTTTACCGAAGGCGGGATATCCGAAGGGTGAGCTTTTGGCGTGGGTGTGCGTGGTGATATGCGGGAGTCCTCTTTTGTATCTTTCCGTGTGGCGTATCATTCATAACAAAGGGATCAGCAAGATCTCATCAGCCCTGCTCATTTCCATGGCGATGATCGCGGCGATTTTCATTGGGGACCTTTTTGCAGCGGGGGAAGTGGCATTCATCATGGAGATCGGTGCGCTGCTGGAGGATATGACAACTGACCGGGCAAAAAAGGGCCTGAAAAAGCTGATATCGCTTGCACCAAAGCGGGCACGCCTTATAAAAAATGGAACGGAGAGCAGAATTTCAATCGAGGAGGTTGTCATTGGAGATACGATCCGGGTACTTCCCGGAGAAACAATACCTGTGGATGGCAGGATCATCAGCGGAGAAACCTCTGTTGACCAGTCGGTCATGACAGGGGAGAGTCTTCCGATAGACAAAGGAGCTGGCGATACAGTATTTTCAGGGACGATCAATCTTTATGGATCCATTGATTTTGAAGTGACGAAGACAAGCAGGGACTCTTCCCTTCAAAAGCTGATTCGCATGGTGGAGGATGCTGACCGGAATCAGGCTCCGACACAGCGTATTGCGGACAAGTGGGCAAGCTATCTTGTGCCCGTTGCGCTTCTGATCGCAGTTGCGTCTTTTTTGATCACAAAGGATATAGTCAGAGCCGTTACGGTCATGGTTGTCTTTTGCCCGTGTGCACTTGTTCTTGCGACGCCTACGGCGATCATGGCTGCCATCGGCCAGGCGACAAAACACGGTGTCATCATTAAGTCGGGTCAGGCGCTGGAAAACATGGGGAAAGCAGATACCATGGCCTTTGACAAGACCGGCACATTAACCCTGGGCAGACTTGAGGTGACCGATATCATCCCGCTGAGAGGAATGTCGAAGAAGGAGCTTCTTATGCTGGCCGCATCAGCGGAAAGCAGAAGCGAACACCCGCTGGCCAAGGCGATCGTGGAGAAGGCGGTAAGTTGGAATCTTCCCATTCTGGAATGCAGGGATTTTTCTATGACAGCAGGAAAAGGGATCAGTGCAATCGTTAAGAATGTCAGATATGTGCTTGGGAAGGAAGAGTTTATTACGGAGTCGGGTCGCACGTTAGAAAAAGAAGCCTCTTCTATACTGGATGCCTTACGTTCTGAAGGGAAGGCATCAGTTATCGTATCAGATGCAGAACAGAGCATTGGAATCATTGCGCTTTCAGATGTCTTACGTCCTGAGGTTACGGATATGATAGGCAGATTAAAAAAAATGGGAGTTAAGACGGTACTGCTGACAGGAGATCATAAAAAAGCAGCGGAGTTTTTTGCCCAAAAAGCCGGCATTTCCGAAGTACGCGCAGATCTTTTGCCGGAGCAGAAGGTTGAGATCATAAGATCGCTCATGGAGGAAGGAAAAGTGTGTATGATCGGCGACGGAGTTAATGATGCACCGGCGTTAAAAATAGCCGATGTAGGTGTGGCTATGGGAGCCATGGGTAGCGACATTGCCGTGGAAGCTGCAGATATTGCTCTTATGACGGATGAGATCTCCAAACTCCCCTATTTAAAATGGCTTTCCAACACTACCGTAAAAACGATCAGGAGAGCGATTACACTTTCCATGTGTATTAATTTTGCGGCAATCACGCTGTCTGTTTTGGGAGTACTGACTCCGACTACCGGAGCTCTTGTCCACAATGCAGGCTCATGTTTTGTTGTTTTGCTTGCCGCTCTGCTTTATGACAGAAAATATCATTGCGATTAAAGACTTCCCGTTTGGAGCACGGGAAGTTTTTTGTACTGAAATTTATCTTGACTCTCAAAGTAATTTGTATTATGATGCTGTATAACGGTTTGACAATCAAAATATTTGAAAGTCAAACTAAATAGAATGAAGAACGGAAAAAGGAGAGAGAAAATGTTAGAGAAAATCGCTATGGTCATTGAAGAAAAACTGGGGCTGGAAGATGTTACGATCACCGAAGAGACCAGATTTAAAGAGGATCTGGATGCGGATTCCCTGGATCTGTTCGATCTGGTGATGGAATTTGAAGATGAGTTCGGTATCGAGATTCCTTCCGAGGATCTGCAGGGGATCACAACCGTAGGCGAATTATTGAAGTACATTGAAAAAAAGCAGGCATAAGATATGAAAACAAGGATCACAGAGCTTTTGGGAATTCAATATCCGGTCATACAAGGCGGCATGGCATGGGTGGCGGAGCATACGCTGGCGGCTGCGGTATCACAGGCAGGCGGCCTGGGGCTGATCGGCGCGGCTTCGGCACCGGCGGAGGTAGTAAGAGAAGAGATCCGCAAGTGTGCGGCGCTCACAGACAGGCCATTCGGTGTAAACGTTATGCTCCTCAATCCCAATGCGGATGAAGTGGCACGGGTGATCGTGGAAGAGGGAGTAAAGGTCGTGACGACCGGCGCAGGCAACCCGTCCAGGTATATGGAGATGTGGAAAAATGCCGGGGTCAAAGTCATCCCGGTCGTAGCCAGTGTGGCACTTGCCAGAATGATGGAACGCACCGGAGCGGACGCTGTAGTAGCGGAAGGTATGGAAAGCGGCGGACATATCGGTCAGACGACCACGATGTCGCTGGTTCCGCAGGTATGCGACAGCGTGGAGATCCCGGTGATCGCAGCGGGAGGGATCGCAGACGGACGCGGTATGGCGGCAGCTTTTATGCTAGGTGCTGAGGCAGTCCAGATGGGTACGAGATTTTGCGCAGCAAAAGAAGCGATCGTGCATGAAAACTATAAAAAGAAGATCATAAAAGCATCGGATATCGATTCTGCCGTGACAGGAATGAGCACAGGTCACCCGGTGAGATGCCTGCGAAACAAGATGACCAGAAGATATCTTGAGCTGGAAAAAAGCGGAGCTGAATTTGAAGAACTGGAAAAGCTTACTCTCGGATCTCTCAGAAACGCTGTGATCGATGGAGATGTAACAGGCGGAACGGTGATGGCCGGTCAGATTTCCGGATTGATCAAAGAGGAAAAAAGCTGCCGGGAGATCATTGAAGGAATTGTCCGGGATGCGATGCTGGCAGTGCAGGAAAAAGGAGCATTATGGGAAAATTAGCATTTGTCTTTCCGGGTCAGGGTGTACAAACGCCAAAGATGGGGAAGGACTTTTACGAACAGTCAGAAGACGCCAGAAGAATCTATCAGCTTGCTTCGAAAGCGGCAAAACTGGACGTGGAGGAGATCTGTTTTACGGAAAATGAGCGCCTTCATATCACGGAATACACGCAGATCGCACTGCTTGCTACAGAGGTCGCCATGCTTACGGAGGTACGCAACAGAGGGATCAGGCCGGATGTCTGCGCGGGACTGAGTCTTGGCGAATATGCAGCGCTTGCGGTATCGGGAGCGATGGAATATGCAGATCTGTTTGAAGTGATCCGAAAGCGCGGAAAGTACATGCAGGAGGCTTGTCCGGAAGGCGGCGCTATGATGGCGATCCTGGGGCAGGATGTAGAGAATGTGGAAAAGATCTGCGAAGACACGGACGGGATCGTCTGTATCGCAAATGACAATTGCCCGGGACAGATCGTAATCTCCGGCGAAGAAGAGGCAGTGCTTTCCGCGGGGAAAGCGATTTCTGCTGCAGGAGCAAAGCGGTGCATCAGGCTTAATGTCAGCGGACCCTTTCACTCTCCGCTTTTATCGGGAGCCTCGGACCGGCTAAGAGAGGCGCTTGCAGGAAAAGAGATCCGCGGGATCGAGATTCCATATGTGAGCAATACGACAGCAGGTCTTGTAACGGACCCGGGTGATGTGAAGGAGCTTTTGATCAGACAGGTAGCAAGTTCCGTCAGATTCAGAGAGAGCATACTGACGATGAAGGAAATGGGTGTGGATACCTTTGTGGAGATCGGTCCCGGAAAAACTGTAGCCGGATTTATCAAAAGGACTGACAAAGAAAGCAGAGTCATCAACATCGAAACATATGAGGATCTGGAAAAACTGAAGGAACTGCAATAGGTAAGGAGAGGCTTATGTCAGAGTATGACTTAAAGGATAAAGTGGCACTTGTAACGGGAGGAGCCCGCGGGATCGGAAAACAGATTGCGATCTCTCTGGCGCGTTGCGGCGCAAAGGTGATCATTAATTATCGCGGTTCACGCAGCGAGGCAGAACAGGTTGCAAAGGAGATCGTATCAGGCGGCGGAGCGGCGGAAGCCGTGCAGTGTGATGTTTCGGATTATTCCCGGACAGAAGCGATGGTTGCCGGGATCCTGGAAAAATACGGCAGAGTGGATATTCTGGTGAACAATGCCGGAGTGACCAGGGACGATCTTGTGATCAAAATGAATGAGGACGAATTTGATAAGGTCATCGAAACAAATCTCAAAGGCACTTTCAATACGATCCGGCATCTGTACCGGAATTTTATGAAGCTTCGGGCAGGAAAGATCATCAACATATCTTCTGTATCCGGTATTCTGGGTAATGCGGGGCAGGCAAACTACGCGGCTTCCAAGGCAGGGATCATCGGTCTTACCAAGAGTGTGGCCCGGGAACTGGCAGGAAGGAATATCTGTGTCAACGCCGTTGCTCCGGGATTTATCGAGACGGATATGACAAGTGCTTTGCCCGGGCAGACCCTGGAAAAGGCAAGGCAGATGATACCGAAGGAGCGTCTTGGCAGACCGGAAGAGGTTGCGGAAACGGTCTTATTTCTGGCCAGCGAAAAGTCAGATTATATCACCGGCCAGGTGATCTGCGTAGACGGCGGAATGTGTATGTAGAGGAGAAAGCAGATGAAAAAAAGAGTGGTTGTCACCGGACTTGGCGCTATCACCCCCATCGGAAACAGTGTGGAAGAATTCTGGAAGGGAATCAGAAACGGAAAAACGGGTTTTGGACCCATCACCTATTTTGATGCATCGGAGTACAAATGCCATCTTGCAGCGCAGGTAAAAGACTTTCATCCGGAAGCGTATATGGACAAAAAAGATGCAAGACGGATGGAACTGTTTTGCCAATATGCGGTAGCGGCAGCGAAAGAAGCTATGGAAGACGCAGGACTTTCTATGGATCAGGAGGATGCCTACAGGGCAGGATGCTCGATCGGAAACGGAGTCGGTTCGATCCAGGTAATGCAACGGGAATATCAAAAGCTTCTTGACAGAGGACCGTCGAGGATTTCTCCCCTGGTGGTTCCGCAGATGATCACCAATATGGCAGCGGGAAACGTGAGTATCCGGTTCGGTCTGAAAGGGAAAAATATAAACGTAGTAACGGCATGCGCTACAGGAACCAATTCGATCGGTGAAGCATTTCGGACGATACAGTACGGCGATGCGGATGTGATGGTCGCCGGCGGAAGTGAAGGAAGTATCACAGAGCTTGGGGTGGCCGGCTTTGCCGCGCTGAATGCATTGTCTGTCGAAGAGGACCCTAGTCGGTGCTCTCTGCCCTTTGACAAAGACAGAAGCGGATTTGTCATGGGAGAAGGTGCGGGTATTGTCGTACTTGAAGAGCTGGAGCATGCAGTAAAAAGAGGCGCAAGGATCTATGCAGAGGTGCTGGGCTACGGCTGCAGTGCAGACGCGTACCACATCACAAGCCCGCTCGAAGACGGAAGCGGCGCGGCGGAGGCTATGATCAATGCATGCCGGGACGGCAATGTGGAAATGAGCCATATCACATATATCAATGCACACGGAACGGCTACCTACTATAATGATCTGTTTGAAACCAGAGCCATCAAGGCTGCGTTCGGGGAAGCGGCAAAGAAGATCAGGGTCAATTCCACAAAGTCCATGATCGGCCATTTACTCGGTGCTGCGGGTGCTGTAGAGTTTATCACCTGTGTCAAGGAAGTACAGGAAGATTACATTCATCAAACGGTCGGACTTACGGCGTGCGAGGATGAGATGGATCTTGACTATTGTAAAGAAAGCTATTCCGGGGAAGTAAAGTATGCGCTGAGCAATTCACTCGGTTTCGGCGGTCATAATGCATGTATCCTGATCGGAAAATATCAGGGTAAAACCTGTGGCGTAAACCGTATGGAACGGCCCGGGGAGGAGGTTTGAAATGTCATTGATGGATATCAGTCAGATTATGGATGTGATCCCTCACAGATATCCTTTTTTACTGATCGATACGATAGAGGAGATCGAAGAAGGGAAAAAGGTGATCGGGAAAAAATGTGTCAGTGGAAATGAGCTTTTTTTTCAGGGACATTTTCCGGGAAATCCTGTGATGCCGGGTGTTTTGATCATAGAAGCCCTGGCGCAGGCGGGCGCGGTAGCGCTCCTTTCCGACCCTGAGATGAAAGGGAAAACGGCATATTTTGCCGGGATCGACAAAGCCAGATTCAGGAAGAAGGTTCTGCCCGGAGATGTACTGATGCTGGAGACGGAAATTGTAAGACGTAACGGAATGATGGGAGTCGGAAAGGGCGTTGCCACGGTGGATGGGAAAAAAGCCGCCGAAGTGACACTGACTTTCGCCATCGCCTGAGTGGATAACGGGAGCGTTAAGATGAACTTTTTCGGAATACAAAAGAAGTTCCGCCCCGGAGACGGGAAAGTGGAAGCGGGAACGGAAAATATACGCATCCCCTGTCCGAAGTGCGGGGAAAGCGTAGAACGGGACAGGGTCGTAAAGCGAAAATATATCTGCTATAAGTGCGGCGGCTATTTCAGAGTGAAAGCGCCGAACAGAATCGCCATGGTAGCGGACAAAGGAACATTTGAGCCCTGGTTTGAGGAGGGGCGGATCTCGAATCCGCTGCAATTTGCAGGGTATGAAGAAAAAGTCTCCGAAGCCAGACAACGGACCGGACTTGACGAAGCCATTACGGTCGGCAAATGCCGGGTGTTTGGCCAGGATGCGGTTTTGGGAATCTGCGATGCCAGATTTATGATGGCCAGTATGGGACATGTTGTCGGAGAAAAACTGACGCTTGCGCTGGAGCGGGCAGTGGAGGAAAAGCTGCCGGTCTTTGTTTTTTGCTGTTCGGGTGGTGCAAGAATGCAGGAGGGCATTGTATCGCTGATGCAGATGGCCAAAACATCGGCTGCGGTGGCAAAACTGAAGGAAGCAGGACTTTTGTACTGTACGATTTTGACAGATCCTACGACAGGGGGCGTTACGGCCTCTTTTGCCATGCTGGGAGATGTGATCATGGCTGAACCGGGCGCACTGATCGGCTTTGCCGGGCCGCGGGTGATCAGGCAGACGATAGGACAGGAACTGCCCAAGGGATTTCAGACAGCGGAGTTTTTGCTTGAGCATGGACTGATCGACGGAATCGTGGAGAGAAAGAATTTAAAGAAAACGATTTATTTTATGATCAAATCCCACAAGAGCGTGGAAGGAAATTATTCCGATTTCGAAGATGCGGATTGCGAGTACAGGATCAGTGAACTGGTCAGCGAACGGATGCATTATGCAAAACCGAAATCGGCATGGGAAAAAGTAAGAAGCGTAAGACAGGCATCAAGACCGCAGGGACTTGACTATATGGAATACATCTTTGATGTATTTATCGAGGCACATGGAGACAGGACATTTCGTGATGACCCATCCATTGTCGGCGGTGTAGGCTTTATCGGAAACCAGCCTGTGACGGTGATCTCGGAGGACAGAGGAAAAAAACCGGAGGACTATAAGAGAAAGAATTACGGAATGCCCATGCCGGAAGGATACCGAAAATCTCTCAGGCTGATGAAACAGGCGGAAAAGTTTCACAGGCCGGTCATCTGCTTTGTCAACACACCGGGAGCATATCCGGGTGTGGAAGCGGAGGAGCGCGGTATGGGTGAAAGTATTGCCGCAAACCTGATGTTCATGTCCGGCCTGAAAGTACCTGTCCTTTGCATTCTGGTCGGGGAAGGCGGCAGCGGAGGCGCTTTGGCGACAGCAGTGGGAAACGAAGTCTGGATGCTGGAGAATGCCACCTATTCCATTTTGTCTCCGGAGGGCTTTGCGTCCATTTTGTGGAAGGACGCAAATCGCGCACAGGAAGCCAGCGAAATGATGAAGATCACGGCGGCAGACCTCCTGGAACTTGGTGTGATCGAAAAGATCATTCCCGAGTACGGCGGCGCCGACGAAATGAACAAAGAAGCCATCGGCAGATATCTGAAAAGAGAAATCTGCGCTTTTTTGGAACAATATAAGGGAAAAAGCGGGGAAGAGATCTGCAAGGCCAGATATGACCGCTTCCGCGGCTTTTAATGCCTTATGATAATCCGGTCCGCGGGCCGGGGAAAGAAAAAAAGATGTCAATAACAATCAAAGGGACGGGAAGTGCGCTTCCCGAAAAAACCGTAACCAATGAGGAGCTGTCAAAGATCGTTGATACAGGCGATGAATGGATCCGCGAAAGAACGGGGATCGGGGAAAGAAGGATTGCGACGGGCCAGACTGTTGCCATGCTGGCATCAGATGCGGCACAAAAAGCGCTTGCGGATGCGGGCGTTGATCCGGAAAAAGTGGATCTTATCCTGGTTGCAACCTGCTCGGGTGAACAGGCGCTTCCCTGTGTGGCCTGTCAGGTGCAGGGCCTGATCGGAGCTGAAAACGCTGTTGCTTTCGATATAAATGCTGCGTGCTCAGGCTTTCTGTTTGCCCTGAGTACCGCCGAAATCTATCTGGCACAGGGAATCTACAACAACGCGCTGATCATCGGAGCGGAGGTTCTTTCAAATATCATCGACTGGTCGGACCGCAGTACCTGTGTCCTTTTCGGAGACGGTGCGGGCGCAGCATATGTGGAAAAGGATACGCGAAAAAAGGCTCTTTTTCAGTTCGTACAAGGGAGCAATGGCGCGAAGGGAGAGGTACTTTCCTGCGGGCAGAGAGATTCGGCGAATTGTTTTTACCGCGGAGAGGAGATTTCCAAATACGTGGTGATGGACGGAAGAGAGGTATTCCGCTTTGCGACGCGTCAGGTTCCCGACACCATCGCAAGACTTTTGGAGAAGGCGGCCCTTACGTGTGAGGACGTGGATCTGTTCTTGCTTCATCAGGCAAATTTGAGGATCATTGAAGGAATCGCCAGACGATTAAAGGCAGATATCCAAAAGTTTCCGGTCAATATCAGACATGTCGGGAACACTTCATCGGCCTCCGTTCCGCTGCTTCTTGACGAAGTCAGAGCCGCGGGAAAGCTGAAGGAGGGTATGAAGGTAGTTCTGGCCGGATTCGGAGCAGGACTGACATACAGCGCAATTCTTTTGGAAATATGATATAATATTGCCGATCGGAACGGCTAAAAAAGGTGAGAGGGCCTATGGAAGGAAAATACAACAAAGGACTGAATGAGATACTTGTGAACCTCTTCAATCATGTCATGGCAGTGGAGTCCGAGGCTGTCATAACCGAAGAGTTCAGGGATATCACAAATAACGATATGCATATCATCGAGGCTGTCGGCATCGGCAATCCTAAGAATATGTCCGAGATAGCAAAGGAACTTTCCGTTACAGTCGGAACACTAACGACCAATATGAACGGTTTGGAGAAAAAAGGATATATTGAGCGAAAGCGAAGCCAGACCGATAAGCGCGTCGTATTTACAACACTGACAGAACGCGGGAAAAAGGCATTTTACCATCATCGTGATTTCCACAAAAAGATGATCAAGGCGGCCGTGTCCGACCTGGACGACGACGAAAAGAGAATGCTGTATAAATGCCTGCTCAAACTGGACCGCTTCTTTACCCCCGACGGGGACGGAGTCAGTGGGTCATTTTAATGGACCCCGGGGACGGAGTCAGTGGGTCATTTTAAAATGTCCTTTCGGCTGCCGAATTTTAGCCGAAAAATACGATACAGTACACTTGCACCTGCCATGGTTTGCGGCAGGTGTTTTACTTTGACAGGGGATAAACGACTATCTATAATAGAAGTATTATAAGAGGCTTGTGAGAATGAAGATGTGTTTTAGACGGGAGATTTATGGAAGCATTAAGAGATACATTTGTTAAACAGACGAGGGAAATCATACAGGACAATCTTACAGGCATATATCTACATGGCTCCGCTGTAATGGGATGCTATAACCCCCAAAAGAGCGATTTGGATTTCATTATCGTCGTGAAAGACAGCATGTCTGATGCGGTAAAAAAAGCATATATGGACATGGTTGTGGAATTAAACGGCAAAGGACCGGCAAAAGGAATCGAAATGAGTATTGTCAGGCAAAGTGTGTGCAGGCCTTTTGTTTATCCGACACCTTTTGAATTGCATTTTTCCGTTGCGCATCATGATTGGTACGAAAAAAATCCGGATGATTATATTTCGAAAATGAAGGGCGAAGATAAAGATCTTGCAGCACATTTTACGATCATAACGCATAGGGGGAAGTGCCTTTACGGTGCTCCGATCAAAGATACTTTTGCTGAGGTACCCGTGCAGGATTACATCGATTCTATTTGGAATGATATTGCGGATGCAGAGGAAGAAATCACAGATAATCCGATGTATCTGATCCTGAATCTGGCAAGAGTGCTTGCGTATATGAAAGACGGTATTGTTCTTTCCAAGAAAGAGGGCGGAGAATGGGCGCTTGAACATCTTCCCGAAAAATATCATAGCCTGATACAAGCTGCATTGCGTGAATATGCTAAAGGGGCGGATGTATCGTATGATATGGACCTTGCAAAGGACTATGCTGGATATATGGTGGAAGAGATTGCAAGTAAAAAAAAGCATATGCCACGGATATCACATGTAATACAGAATCTTTGAGATGAAAGGGAAGATGACCATGCACAGACTCTATGAAACGGAAGATATATCCGTATTTTGGGATTCGGAAAAATGCAGGCATGCCAAGCGTTGCGTAAACGGCTGTCCGGAAGCTTTTGACATAAACAGAAAGCCCTGGATCAACCTAGGTGACGCTGAGACGGCAAAGATTTGGAAGGCGGTATCGAACTGTCCCTCCGGAGCGCTTACCTGCGTGTATAATCATGAAGTCAGGGTTGTATTTGAAATGCAGGAGCATCGGAGCGCAGCCTATTATAAGGATGATCGGATCGGAGAATGCGATTTTGAAGAAACACCGCAGGGATGGAATCTGTATCACACGGAGGTTGATCCCGCTTTCGAAGGAAAGGGAATTGCTAAACGTCTGGTATACTGTGTTTTGTCAGAAGCGGAGAGGAGCAAAGCAGACATCTCAGCATCCTGTTCCTATGCGGCGAAGATACTGAACCAATGAAAAGTGCCGATACTATTGACAAGAATGCAGGCAAGCGTTAAAATTGACAAAATCCAAAAGGGAGAATAAACATGACGACTTACGTATACGGATCCAACTCCATTATGCAGCAGCAGGACATGCACATGAATCATGTGGATGCTTATTGTTGCATGGGCAAAGATCCGGGACGTATAAAAGATTAGCTTCAGGTTACACAGGTTAGATGGGCCGCTTATCTTTTCCGGATAAGCGGTCTTTTTTTATTCTTTGCGCAAAGAAAAACACCCAAAAACAAATGATGAAAATGAAGTCCAGCGGAGGAGAAGACTATGGACAATTTCACCGATGAAAGAGATATCCGGTTGATCGGAAAAGACCCCTTTACGTTCAGCGTCCTTGGCAGGATTCTGGGGGGAGATTGTAAGCTGCTGCTAACTGATCATGAGAAACTGATCATCTGTTTTACGACAGAACCGTTTCCTGTCTGGATCTGGACACCGGACGAGATAACCGAAGAGGAAAAAGAGCATGCTTACGGCGTCTGCAGGGAAAACGGACTGATCGACGGCAGACACAGATTTAATTTGAAATACGAACTGGCAGAGTTTTTCGTTGAGAGAGCAAAAAAGGATGGGGTGGATTTTTTTGTGGAAGTCAATATGTTTGCATACAGCTGTCCTGAGCCGATCAGGCCCATTGACGGAGCGGCTGGTAAAAGAGAGCTGTGCAAAAAAGAAGATTTGGATGAACTGACACAGTTTATTGATCTGTTCCATCGGGAGATCGGGGTTGATCTGCAGACCGAGAAAGAATATCGGGAGAATGCGGAAAGGCACATTCAGAATGGCAGGACGTATTTTTGGACCGACGAAAGCGGACGGCATGTGGCAAGCTGCAGTTGGGAACCCGCCGGAGATCAGCTGGCCACAGTCAATCTGGTGTATACCAGGAAGGAATGCAGACGCTTCCACTATGCACAGAGTCTGGTTTATGAGGTGACAGAGCTGGTGAAAAAAGAAGGATATCTTCCTGCTCTGTACACCAACGCGGATTATGAGGCATCGAATGCCTGCTACGAGAAGCTGGGGTATATTTTACAGGGCAAACTCTGTACGATAAGATGCGTTTTGTGATATACTCAACTGGAATCTCGTGCGAAATAACAGGAGCGGAAAAAGAGGATCGCCATGATCGTTCATGAACTAAAATACAGTGCAACCAATACCTATCTGGTCGATTCCGGAAAAGGTCTGCTTTTGTTTGATACCGGCTGGGCCGGCACGTTTTCGACCTTTTGTCGCGCCTGCGGACAGCTGGAGATTCCGGTGCAGCAGATCGATGTGATCCTGATCTCTCATTTCCATCCGGATCATTACGGCATCGCAGGTCAGATCGCGCAGCTGGGACCGAAGGTCCTGGTCATGGACCGGCAAAGAGATTATCTTCATGCTTATGATGAAGTCCTGGCCAAGGATCAGGATTTTGAACCCATAAACGAAGAGCAGTGCATCTTTTTATCCTGCGAAGAAAGTGAAGACTTTTTGGCGGGACTTGGCATCGACGGAAAGGTCATTCCCACCCCGGGACACAGCGATGACAGCATCTCTCTGTGGCTTTCCGACGGCACGTTGTTTGTGGGAGATCTCAATCCCCTCTACGAACTGGAAGCCCACCGGGGAACGCAGATCGCAGAAAGCTGGGACAGACTGCTGGATCTGAAGCCGGAAAAGATCTGTTATGGTCATGCGAGGACCTGGGAGCGAGATTCCGAAAATGAAGCGAAGAGATGTAACTGCATTGATGACAGCACAGAAGGCAGCGCAGATGTGGCCCTGGTCAGCCGGATCATGAAGCTGACAGATAAGGGAATGCCTAAGGAGAAGATCCAAAAGAAAACCGGTGCGGATCCGGTGCTTATCGAAGATGTGATCCGGATGTATTTGACCCACCGCAACGTGGGCGTGGCAGGGATACTGGACAGGATCGAGATCAAAAACAGATGATCCCCGGGCATATGCTAAAGACAGTAATAGCACAAGGAACAATGGAGAAATCTGCAGCAGCGATATCGCAAGAAACAACAAAGAAATCGACAGGAAAGATGAAGGCATGAAAGTTGAGATCAGACAGGTGGATTCGCCGGATCAGGAAAGGGCAGAGATACATGCCGTAAAGATCACTGAGGACATCCAGCGGGCCATCGACATTTTGGATCATAACTGCTGCGTCTTATCCGTAACGGATCAGGGAAGAACCCTGCTTTGCAGTGCGGATAAGATCTACTATTTTGAATCCATCGATAAAAAGACCTATGTTTATACCAAAGATGCCTGTTATGAAACGGGCTACCGGCTCTATGAACTGGAAACCATGCTGGGCAGCAACTTTCTTCGGATCGCCAAAGCCATGATCCTGAACATCCGAAAGATTCGGTCGGTAAAAGGGGAGATGAACGGACGCATGACGGCGCATCTTCTTAACGGAGAAAAAGTGATCATTGCCAGAAGCTACGTGAAAGACTTTAAAGAAAGGCTGGGGATCTGAGATGAGAAAAAAATTGCAGATAATATTCAGTCAGACCATGATGATCTCCACAGCCATTCTCTTCGGCGTGGGCGTACAGATGCTGATCTATCATTTGGCCTACGGAACAGAGGACCTGCACTGGCCCTGGTATCTGCCGCTGACATTTGTTTTTTCTGGCTTTTTGTGCGCATTGCCCACTATGGCATTGCTTTATGATGATGAGATCTCCGCAAAGCAGCTGGGGATCCGGGAGGCCATTCACTTTGTGCTGGTGGGAGTTCTTGTCAGTCTCTGCGGTTATCTGTTCCAATGGTATGAGACTGTGGCAGAATACATTCCCATCCTGATCATGTATGTGGTGATCTACTTTTTTGTCTGGATCGCTACCATCTGGCTGATGAAGCGGGATGAAAAAATGATCAACGCGGCGCTGGAGGAAATCCGGGACGAGGAGTGATGCCGGTAAGCAGTGAAATGAATACGGTTGAAACGGTGGAGCGCAGCGGATCGCCGGGCCGCAAATCGTGAACCGAACCGAAGTGTAAGGATCAAACTGAAATACATAAAAAAGCAAAAAAAGTGCAACTTGGTAGCATGCATGTGCATGTTGGTCGAGTTGCTCTTTTCTTTTGCAAAAAACGTGGTAAAGTGCAATCAAGGACAGGGCAGCAAAGTGCAGAAGGAACAGAAAAAATGAACTGTCAGAACGTTCGGAAACGTAAAAAGCAAAATGCGAATACGAAGAAAAATAAAAAGCTGAAAAGAAAGGACGAAGATCAAATGAATGCACTTACCGTTAAAGAGTTGAGAAAAAATTACAGGGAGCATACGGCAGTGGATGGCATCTCCTTTGCTGTGAAAGAAGGAGAGTTCTTTGCTTTCCTGGGTGAGAACGGCGCAGGGAAGTCCACCACCATCAACATGCTCTGCACCATCCTGAAAAAAACAGAGGGTCAGGTAAAAGTCTTCGACCGGGAACTTGGCAAAGAGGATGATGAGATCAGGCAGAAGATCGGGATCGTTTTTCAAAATTCCGTCCTTGACGGCAAGCTGTCGGTAAAGGAAAATCTTTACACCAGAGGCGCCTATTACGGTCTTTCCAAAAAGCAGATCAGAGAAAAACTAAAGCCCTTCATGAAACGCTTTGAACTGGAGGAGATCTGGAACCGGAGCTATGAAAAGCTTTCAGGTGGGCAGCGGCGCAGGGTGGATATCATAAGGGCGCTGCTCAACGATCCGAAGATTCTTTTTCTGGATGAGCCTACCACCGGCTTGGATCCCATGTCACGAAAGATCGTTTGGGACTACATCGAATACCTTCGGAAAGAAAAAAAGATGACCATTTTTCTGACTACCCACTACATGGAAGAAGTCAGGGACGCTGACCACGTGATCGTTTTGGACAAGGGCAGGATCGTAGCAGATGATACACCGGTGGGACTGAAGAACAAATATACCCATACTAAGTTGTTATGGTATACAGATCGCAGCGGCGAAAGAGACGAGCTGGTCAGATGCTTTGATCACAGCTATGAGGCGGATCATTACATTGTGAAAATGCCCGGAGAAGAAAGTTTTTGTATAACGGATTTTCTTTCGGTAAACAGGGATGCCATCAAAGACTATGAGATCATAAAAGGCAGTATGGACGACGTATTTTTAAATTTAACAGGAAGGAAGCTGGGTGAATAACATGAGAGGATTTAGTGGATTGACAAAAAGAAACGTGATCGTATTTTTAAAAGACAGACAGTCGGTGGTATTTTCACTGCTGACATCCATTATTGTGCTGGTCCTGTATTTGCTGTTTTTAAAGGGGACATTTGTGGATGCCATAGAAACGGTGCTTTCACAGCAGAGCATGTTATCCGGTCGGATCAGCGCCGGCGATATTGATATGTTTGCCAACCTGATCCTGGTTACCGGCATTCTGGGCTCTGCCATGATCACCGTGCCCTTTAACTGCCTTACCACCATTGTAAGAGACAGGGAAAACAGGGTAGACTATGATATTCTGGCCACCCCCGTAAAAAGATGGCAGATCGTGTTGTCTTACTATCTTGCAGGGGCCTTTTCCTCCATCCTCTTAAACGGCATCATCCTGACAGTAGCACTTATGGTGATTCGGATGCAGGGAAATCTGTATCTGTCAGCGGCGGACATCTGCCAGACTTACGGCATTGTAGCACTGGGCAGCGTATCTGCCACCGCAGTGTTTATGATCCTGGTGCTGTTTTTCAAAACATCCTCAGCCAGCGGAGCTTTCTTCGGGATCCTGTCAGCGGCATCCGGCTTTGTGATCGGCGCTTACATCCCCATTTCCCAGTTCTCGGAAAAGGTACAGACAGTGTGCAACATCTTTCCCGCAAGCCAGGTAACCATCCTTTTGAGAAATAAGCTTCTCGGGGGATTGCTGGGGCATATGGACGAATCCATCGGCGGCATTGATGAGGGAATGTTTGTCAGCAGCATAAAAGAGATTTTCAGCTTTCAGGCAAAGATTTTTTCCCGGAATCTGGAGATCAGGGAAATGGTATGCTACATAGCAGTAGTTCTCATGATCAGCCTGGTGGCCATGACTGTCATTTATTCCAAAAATTATCGGAAAAAGTAAGGGCCGGCACCTTTCCTGCCTTTTGCCGGGCCTGTGGACAGCTGCAGATCCGCGCTTTATCGAAGATGTGACCCGAATGTATCTGACCCACCGAAATGTGGGTGTGGAAGGGATCCTGGATCGGATCGAGATCAAGAACCGATGAAGCAGGAAGGTATTTGCGTGACGCCTCTTGCCATGCACAGCATGGAGGTAGCGCCTCTGTAGCTAAGAGGGTTGCCGTCTACATCGGTAACGCGGCAACCGGCTTCTTCGGCGATGAGGGCTGCCGCAGCATAATCCCATAACTGGATCTTCAATTCAAAATACAGGGCACACCGGCCCATGGCGACACAGCACAGATCCCAGGCAGATGTACCGGATCTGCGAAGATCTACGCATTGGGTGAGCAATTCTTTAGCGATGGAAAAGGTCCGTTCCTGTAGCTTTTCGTAATAGGGGGCGGTTCCAAAGACGGCAAGGCTTTCTGAAAGAGGTGATTGGGTAGACATGATCTGTTCACCGTTCAGATAAGCTCCCTCGCCTTTGATGGCTGAAAAAAGCATATCGTCATAGGGATTAAAGACGATGCCCATATAAGGCAGACCTTCTTTCAGTAATCCCACAGAGACCACGGAGGGTCTGTAGGAATAGATGAAATTGGAAGTGCCGTCTATGGGATCGATGACAAAGCAGTAGCCACTGCTCATTTTTTCCTGAAATTCATCCTGACCGTCTTCTTCGCCAAGAAAAGAAGCTTCAGGGATCACGCCCTTAAGCCTCTCTATCAAAAAAGCCTGTATTTTTTCATCGGTTTCCGTACAGAAATTGGCATGCCCCGCCTTTTCCATTATTTTAGACCGGCCGGCCTGAAGCAGGATCCGGCCTGCTTCCCGGACGACCGAAGTGATTTGCTCTATCATACTTATAACCTCTGATCTTTGATTTAGCTTCGGATCTGCCATACGAGCAGCAGTAACAAGGCAACGGAAGCTATACTTAATATAATACTTATAATGACTCCTCCTGTCACTTCTTTTCGCGAATTCGCTCACCGGTTTCGATATCGAAGAGGTGGGTTTTTTCTTCCCGGACTTCCAGCTTGATGATATCGCCTCTCTTATAGCGCTTTTCATCTCCTGTGATCAGCATCATCAGGATATCTCCTACATGGATACCGATCCTTCGCTCGTCACCCAGGTTCTCGAAGGGTGCAATCTCTTCCGGCGTACCGCGGGAATCGGCGCCGCCGATGAGTACGTCCATGGGACGAACACCCATTTTGCACCGGAATCCGTCATGCACCACACTGTTATACCGTTTGATCTCGGTACGCATGGAGTTGCGAAGCTTTGCGCCAAGATGGGCCAAAGGCTCATCCATACTGTTACTATTACAGCTGAGCTTGCCGACGGATCAAAGAAGGCAACCTACAAGATCCAGATTATTAAGCCGTATGTGAAGAAAATAACGCTTTCTGAGGAGAAGAAAACTTCTAAGTCCAAGAAAAAAGCAAAGAAGATCAAGACGATCAGCGGCGTAGCAGGAAAGAAAGTATCTTTGCAGGCAAAGGTTGATTAAGAAGGGCAAAGTTACATTAAAGAAGAAAGGAGCTGGTCATACAGTTAAAGTTACTGCCTATTCTGCTGATGGAAAGAAGAAGGGTGAGATAAAGATTAAGATATACAAAACCCAGGAAGAAAAGGATAAGGCAGAGAAATAAAAATAGGTATACAAAGACTTTACTTTTGGTGTATGATAGATTAAGAACAACAGATAGGATACAATTATGAGAGATATGGAAAACTTTGATTTTAATATAAGAAAATTCAATACCTCGAATATCTATTCTTATTTTCTTACCCACGATGATGCCACCAAGCAGGATCTCGTATCAAATCTGAATCTGACCCTTCCGACTATCAATAAGAACATTGATTATCTGTCAGAGCTGGGGCTGATACAGGTTTGCGGTTCCAGGGGCCAGACCGGCGGCAGGAGAGCTACCACGTATTCTCTCTGCTCCCAGGCTAAGATCGCCCTGGGCCTTGATATCACAAAGCACCATGTGGCTTGCGTTGCGGTGGACCTTTACGGCAAGATCATTTCCTTTAAGCGGACCTGGCTGGTATTCGAAAATACGGATGCCTACTTCAAATCCGTATCCGATCTTCTGAAGGATTTTATCGCCGATAATAAAATCGATAAGAAAAAGATCCTCGGCGTGGGTATCGGCATTCAGGCGCTGGTGAAATCGGATAACAAAACCGTATTCTACAGCCAGATCATGGATTTCGGAGAGGATGCTTACAATAGGTTCTGTAAATACATTCCCTACGACATCTCCATGTTCAATGATGCGAAAGCAGCCTGCTTCGCGGAAAAATGGGTGGATAAAGACATTCAGAATGCTTTTTATATCCTCCTCAGCAACAACGTGGGCGGGGCTATGATCATAAACGGACAGGTGTATTCCGGCAATAACTTCAGGGCAGCCGAGGTGGGACATATCACACTGGTACCCCAGGGGCGCCTTTGCTATTGCGGACAAAGTGGCTGCGTGGATCCCTATCTTGCGGCATCCAACCTTTCTCAGGACGATCTGGCAGGCTATTTTAAAACATTGGAGACAACCACAGACAGCAGAGTGCTGGATGATTGGGACAGATACCTGTATTATCTGGCTTCCACCATTAACAATGTCAGGTCTCTGATGGACTGCGATATTATTCTGGGCGGCTACGTAGGGGCTTATCTGGAGCCATACCTGGAGGATATCAAAAAGAGAGTGCTGAAGATCAGCACCTTTGATTCCGATACCGAATATATCAAACTTTGTTCCTACAAATCCGAATCGATTGCAGCAGGAGCTGCGTTGCATTATATTTCTCAATTTATCAAGACGATCTGATCCATGGGATCGCTCAGAAAACAGACCCTCTGAAACACAGATGATCTGCCAAGCCGAAAATAACAGGATTCCCCTGAAACAGATGACGGTACTATCCGGAATCTGCTAAGGGGAATTTTTTATGTGACAGTAACCTTACAAAATTGAAAGGTTACTGTAAGGAGAATGCATTGTTGCCGATACTGTGGCATGTTATAGTAGCCATGCATGTAGAAAGATAAACTATGGAAGTCATGCATGAAAAAACAGAAAATCGAAACGGAGAGAAAAGAAATGAAAAAAGGAAAGATCGTGATCTTGATCCTGGTGGTGCTGCTGGTGGCAGGAGCAGCTGCTTTCTTCATAAAAACCCCGAAGAAAATTGAAGAGTTTGCTGCAGTGGCAGGTACGACGGATGATATAACCATCCCGGATAATGTTAAGATCGTTGCACTGGGAGAAGCAGCTCATGGCTGCAAGGAGTTTCAGGAGCTGAAGCTGGAAGTATTTCAGAAGCTGGTTGAGTCCACAAGCATCCGTGCTCTGATCCTGGAAGGGGATATGGGCGGATGTGCCCTGGCCAATAACTATATCCAGGGCGGAGAAGGCAGCGCTGAGGATATGACCAGAGTGTTGGGATACAGACTTTACCGTACGGATCAGATGTGTCAGCTGGTGCAGTGGATGCACGATTATAACCAGACCGCGGCAGAGGATGATAAGGTAAGGCTTTACGGAATGGATATTCAAAAGGACATGAACGCAGTCCGCCTGATCAAAGAGACCTATGCGAAGCTGGATGAAGAAAAGGGCAGGGCATATGGAGAAAAAATGGATGCCCTCCTGGGGACCGAGGAAGATGCCTATGATAAGAGCAACATCGATGGGATCATGGCACTTATGGATGAGATCTCCGGAGACATCAATGACAACAAGGATGCATACGCCCAAAAGGTTCCCATGGATCAGCTGCAGATCCTTGACCGCGCAACCTTTGCCATCAAAAGCAGCGTTGATTACTATGAGAATCAGAAGGCAACACATCTGAGCAGAGATACCAAGATGATGGAAAATGTGGAATGGGCTCTGGAACTGGAAGAGCAGCTCCATCAGAGCGGACTTATGCTGGCAAGTCACAACGGACATATGACAAAGAACCAGTCCACCCAGGTGACTTTCCTCGGAAAATTTTTATATGAAAAATATCAGGATGCCTATTTTGCCATCGGTACAGACTACTATAATGCCGAGATCAATCTTCCGAAAAACGGAAAGAGAGTGAATGTGAAATTCAATTCCTCCGATGCTCTGGCGTATCAGGCAAAGGACTTTCCGGAGGGCAGATGTTATGTGGATTTTGCATCGGTTCCGGCGGACGGGACCCTGGGAAAAATGATCCACAGCCCCATGCGGACAGGTTCCATGGGAGAGGATTACAGCTTTATGTATAAGGTGGGAAAGATCTTTTCTACCGTAAACTGTGCTCCGGCGGATATGTATGATGCGATGATCTTTTATTATCAGACCACACCTACGGTTATCTGGGAGGATTAAAAATGAGCAAATTACTGGAAGTGATCCATGCGGAAAAATATTACGGAAATAAGGGCAATCTGACTGCTGCCTTAAACGATCTGAGTTTTTCGGTGGATGAGGGAGAGTTTGTGGGGATCATGGGAGCCAGCGGCAGCGGCAAGACCACGCTTCTGAATTGCATTTCCACCATCGATAAACTCTCAGCCGGCAAGGTCCTTTTGTCCGGACAGAATATCAATGAGCTGAAAGGAAAGCAGCTGGACCGGTTCAGAAGTCATAAGCTGGGCTTTATTTTTCAGGACTTTAATCTGCTTGATACCATGACGGCAGAAGAGAACATAGCACTTTCCCTGTCCATTAAAGGAGTGCCGGCAAAAGAGATCCGGGAAAAGGTGGAAAAAGCGGCAGAAACCCTGGGGATCAGCCAGCAGCTTTCCAAATTTCCGTCGGAGATGTCCGGCGGACAGAAACAGAGAGTCGCGGCAGCAAGAGCCGTGGTAACGGATCCGGAGCTTGTGCTGGCCGATGAACCCACGGGAGCCCTGGACTCCAAAGCTTCCAAATCGCTTATGGAGAGCCTTAGGAAGCTGAATGAGACAAGGAATGCAACGATCCTGATGGTTACGCACGATTCCTTCAGCGCCAGTTATGCGGGCAGGATCATTTTTATCAAGGACGGAAAGATCTTCACGGAAATCCTGCGGGAAGAGAATGAAACCAGAAAAGATTTCTTCAAACGAATAGTGGATGTTACCAGCGTCCTGGGAGGAGAATTGGATGAAGTTGTTTAGTCTGGCACTTAAAAATATTAAAAAATGCAGAGGCGATTATTCGATCTACTTTTTTACACTGATCGTGGGCGTGGCCATTTTTTACATGTTCAATGCCATCGGCTCCCAGGAAGTAATGCAAAGGATCGCCCGAAGCGGGAATGAGAATGTCCAAAGGCTGCGAAGCCTCATCGGGGTCGTTTCCGTTATGGTGGCATTTGTACTGGGTCTTTTGATCATCTATGCAAACAACTTTTTGATCAAGAGGAGGAAAAAGGAATTCGGGATTTACATGCTTCTCGGAATGGGAAAGAAAAAGGTGTCCCGGATCCTGATCTGCGAAACCTGCCTTGTCGGACTGATCTCCCTTGGGGTGGGGCTGATCGCGGGAATATTCGGCTCACAGTTTCTCTCCATACTGGTCTGCAGAATGTTTGAAGTGGATGTCACCGGATTTATGTTTGTGATCTCCGGCAGAGCGATCCTGATGACCATTATCAGCTTTCTTGTGATCTTTCTGGTGATCATGCTTTTTAATACGGGAACGGTGGCAAAGAACAACCTGATCGATCTGATCAGGGCGGAGAAAAAGAATGAAAAGCATATTTTGAAAAACAAAACCCTTTCGGTGGTATTGTTTGTGATCTCCTGCGCAGCCCTTGCAACAGTCCTTTGCCTGATGGGATTTTTCGGCAACAGGCTGGAAATGATTCCGTTTTTCAGCTGCATTGCAGTCGGGATCGTGGGTACATTCCTGCTGTTCTGGTCGGCAGCGGGGTTTCTGCAGGAGGCCCTGGGACGGGCCGGATCCTTTTACAGAAAGGACTTAAACAGTTTTGTTGTCCGGCAGTTCACCGGAAATATCAATACTTCGGCATCATCCCTTGCGCTGATCACGCTGATCCTGTTTGTTGCCCTGACATTCTTTTCCACCGGTTTTTCCATACGGACGTACCTGAATAAACGGCTCGGCAATGCAACGCCTGTGGACGTGACCATGTTTGCGGAAGGGGCAGATGCACTCGACCTTATGGCGCAGCAAAACGTAGAAGTGGATGAAATGTTTGACTTCTATCTGAATCTTCCCTTCTATACCAGCAAATATATCACCATAGGAGGAACGCTCGGAGAGTTCAAAGACAAGGCAGCGCAGACCTTTCGTGCGGCGAGATGGGACGCGCGGGAGAATGTTATGAAGCTTTCGGACTACAACGCCCTGGAACGGAAATACGGAAGGGATGAATTAAAGCTTGACGACGATCAATATGCCATCGTCTGTGATTTCGACCTTTTAAATCCGTTTAACGAAGAGGCTCTGAAGGCAGGGACAAAAATAGACCTCGGAGGCCGGGTGCTGAGCCCGGGATATGACAAACCCATTGAAGAGTATATTATGATGTCCGGAATGACAGCCTATCTGGGATGCCTGGTGGTTCCGGATGCTGTGGTGGAAGATGCGGACTGCGGGTTTATAAAAGAGGGATCCGTCTTTGCGGGAGATTACAGGGAAAAGGGCCGGGAGATCAGCTATGCACTTGATGAAGAGCTCTCGGAAAAACTACGCATCTTAAGTGAGCCGGTCATACGAGAAGACGGCAGAAAATCATATCCTCTGACGATGACCCTGAAAAATGAAATAAAGGACAACAGCGTAGGCACCTCGGTGATCGTGGTCTTTCTGGTATTGTACATCGGGATCGTTTTTGTCATTGCCTGCGCAGCTATCATTGCCCTGAAGGTACTATCGGACAGTATTGATTCCATCAGAAAATATGAGATCCTCACAAGGATCGGCGCAGACGGGCAGATGAAACGAAAGGCGCTGTTTGCTCAGGTTATGATGAACTTTTTAATCCCCCTTTGTATTGCATCTGTCTATACGTGGAGCGGCCTGAGCTATATCAAAGGATTGCTTCGCGCCTTCGGTATGGTAAAGATGGGAGCGGGGATCGTGATGACGACCGTGATCATGCTGATCATATACGGCGGCTATTTTATCACGACCTATGAAGGATGCAAACGGATCGTGAAGGTGTGACGGCCAGCGTATGCAACCGAAACGAAAATCAGGAAGAAGTGTTTCCCCTTTGGGGAGGCACTTTTTCACATTTGACTTGATCCGAAAGACAGTATAATATGGGCTGTGAAAGTTTTTGGAAAACGAGGTTGAAATGGATAAGATCGGAATTTTGGAAGACGATATGAAAATGGGGGATGAGATCCGGATTTTCCTTGAAGCCAACGGTTATGAGGGAAGATGCATAACCCCCGCTGAATATCAGGGCTTTTCGGAAGAGCAGATGACGCGGTTTTTGCTCGATGAACAATTAACACTTCTTCTTTTGGACATTAACCTGCCGGGCTTTGACGGGATCAAGATCTGCAGGTCTTACCGGGAAAAATGCAGCAGGCCCGTGATCATGATCACCAGTGATAACAGCGAATTGACGGAACTGATGAGCATTCAGAGCGGGGCAGACGATTTTGTTCCAAAACCTTTTAATACCAGGATCCTGCTTGCGAGAATGGAAAATGTGATCCGGCGGACAGGCGGGAGTGCTGAATACAGTGACAGGGAAGAGATCAGCTTAGAAGCGGGAGGAAACTTTTCTTTTGATAAGATGAAAGGAAGGATTATCGGAGAAAAGGGGGAGTGCGAGCTTTCCAAAAACGAACTTCATATTCTTTACATCCTGATCAAAAACAAAGGCAGGATCGTGGCCAGAGACGAGATCATCAATGAGCTTTGGGACAATGAAGCCTTTGTGGATGACAATACCCTGACCGTAAATATGACCAGACTGAAAAACAAGTTAGAGCAGATCGGCATCCGGGATGCCATAGCCACAAGACGGGGAATGGGGTACATATTAAATTGAAATTCTCAAGATACGTAAAAGAACATATCCTGTGGGTTGTTCTGGCAATTTTTCTGGTCATCACCACCGACATTTTGCTGATGACTGTCAGAGGATCTTTGCATGCAGCCCTCTATATAACGGGAGTGGCTTTGCTTTGCTGCTTTCTCGGAATGTATCTGGAATACCGAAAGAGCAGACGGCTTTTTGAAGAGGTCAAAAGCAAGCAGGATTTGATGGATAAGAAATATCTTGCGGTGGAGGTGGCTGAGTTTCCCGAATCGCAGGAAGCGGAAATGCTGAAGGATATTTTAAAACAGTCGGAAATCGCCATGACGGATCATGTTGCGGCATATCGCAGAGATATCGAATACTATAAAGACTACATAGAAACCTGGGTCCATGAGATCAAGATCCCCATTTCCACGTCCAGGATGATACTCGAAAATCACAAGGAGGTACCCCTTGCGCAAAGCGGGATCGATGCAGAGATCGACAGGATCGAAGGTTATGTGGAGCAGGCGCTTTATTATGCGAAAAGTACCGAAGTGGAAAAGGACTACTTCATCAAGGAGATCGACATCAAAGCCATCGTAATGCAGGAGGTAAAAAAACGGAAAAAGAGCCTCATTGCCATGAAGGCTGTGATGGACCTGCATGATCTTACGCCAGTCGAAAAGATCAAAAGCGACGGTAAATGGATCGCGTTCATCATCGGGCAGATCCTGGAAAATTCCATGAAATATGCAAAAAAAGAGGAAGCTTTGAAGCTTAGCATCTATCTGGAAGAATACGGAAATGATGAAAGGCGGGAAGGGGGGTGCGCCCTTGTGATCCGGGATAACGGTATCGGGATCAAGAACGCGGAGCTGGGCAGAGTCTTTGATAAGGGCTTTACCGGAAGCAACGGAAGAAGCGGAAGGGCTTCTACGGGGATCGGACTGTATCTTTGCAAAAAGCTTTGCAGGCGCCTGCAGCATGATATTTGCATCGAGTCCCGGGAGGGTGAGGGAACTGCGGTGAAGATTCTTTTTTCCGCAAAACCGGAATTGTAAAGAGAAACAAATTCATATATAATGAACAGGCAGTGTGCATTTCAAAACTGCGGGTTTTGAAAGAAAAGAAAAAGGAAACGGACAGTTATGTCTTTCTTCGCGATACAAAAGGGAAGCGACACACATAAAAAAAACGCGGGCTTACGAAAAGCGGCGTATTTTTCCGGTGTGCTGCTTTCCTTTTTTTTGTCCGGATGCGGAATGCAGTCCGGCCGGGATCTGGTGCCCCCTGCGGATCACTCTTACCTTGCCACGGAGCGGGACACCGTCACGGTGGAAAAAGGAACGGTGAGCGTGGCCTACGAGCATCCCATCAGCCTTTCCGGCTACCGGGAGCAGGAGTACAGGATCCCCGAAGGAAAGCTGGCGGAGATGGAATCTGCCTATGATATTAAGCTTGGCAGCGTCAATATTACTCTGGGGGATCATGTAAAGACCGGAGACGTGCTGGTTTCCTTTCAGTCCGATGAACTGGATAAAAAGCTTAGGGAAAGCAGGCAGAATAAAAAGCTGGCCCTGCTGAAGCTGGAGCACATCGAGAATCTTTCCCGGATCGACCCTGTGGCCGACCATACCGAGCAGATCCGGCTTTTGCAAAACGAATGCAAGGTGGCGGATCTGTATATTTCAGACATTCAGTCAGTATATTCCTCATTCAATATCGTGGCGGAAAGCGAAGGCCTGATCAGCGAGATCAATCCGGCTCTGGAAAGCGGCTTTATCCCGGCAGGTAAGATCCTGTTCAAGGTCATTGATGATGACGGATATTACATCATGAAGGCAGCACCGGGGGAAGACCCTCTGCCGGCCTTTACCCCCGGGGAACACTATACCGCCAAAGGACATCTGATGGACTATGAAGTGGAAGTCATCGCTCCTCCGCAGGGGCAGGAAGAGGACAAGGATGCGGTCTTTTTCAGACCGGTTACCGAAAAGCAGGAATTCCATGAGGAAAACCTGGTGCTCGTCGGAAAGGAAGAGAAAAGAGACAATGTCTGTCACGTGCTGCGGGAAGCAGTGATCGAAAAAGAGGACGGACAATACGTATATGTAAAAAGAGAAGACGGCCAGTTTCAGGGCGTAAAGGTAAAACCCGGGATCCGGATCGGCGATGATGTGGAGATCCTGGAGGGGCTCTCCGGAGGCGAGCAGGTGGCACTGCCTTAAGGCAGCAGAAGGATAAAGAATGAAAGCAGGCAAAGGAAATACAAATAAATACAGAACCAGAGCGGTGCTGCTGTTTATGCTGACAGTCTGCCTGATTATGTCCGGATGCGGGAAAAAGGCACAGGAGGCGCCGGAGCTTTTGGACCCCAGCAAGGACACCACCGCCTTTCGCCCGGTTTCCAAACATCTGGTGGGATACCTGCGGACCCTCTATGGCAAAGTGGTGCCCCGGGAATACTGCGTTTATTCCGAAAAAGGAATCGCCATCACATCGGTAAATGTGGGCCTGGGAGATTACGTGAAAGAAGGAGATGTGGTTGCGGTATCCGATCCCACAGGCTCCGATGAACAGGCCCGAGAGATCACATTTCGCATCGCGGGACTGGAGCGGGAGCGGGAAAAGACCGCCAGGATCTATGACCAGACCTTCGGCCTCATCGATTATGAAAAAGAGACAGAAGCCATGTTGGAAGGCGGCGAGATGGCCCAGATCCTGAAGGAAGAGCAGATCCAGGGAGAAAACAGAAGGCATGAGCTGGCTGTGATCGAAAGCAATCTGGAAGCGGAAAGAAGTGCCCTCTCCGATATCAAAAAGAAAGAAGGACGCAAAGAGTTTACCGCCCCCCACAGCGGCCGGGTCAGCTATATCATGGACCTTTCCGCCGGGAATGTGGCCGGAGCCTATGAGAACATCGTAGTGATCAGCGATGAAAGCGATCTGTACGTTGAAGCCCCGGAAGTAAACATTGAAAAATACGAATACGGTGACTATCAGAGCAAATGGACCGTCATCGACGGGGAAAAGATCCCCATCAGCGAGATGCCCTATACTTCCGCGGAAAGCACCTATGCCTATGCGGCAAAAAAGAACCCCGGCATGCGTTTTAACGTTCCCTCGGACAAGCTGAAGATCGGAGACGATCTGGTATTGTACTTTATGGATGCAGGGACAGAGGAGACCCTGGCCGTGGGGAATGATTCCCTTTTCAGGGAGGGAATGGATGCCTTCGTATATGTGAAAGTCGATGAAACGGGAAAAACGGAAAAACGACAGGTGGAAACCGGCAATGCGGATGCGGACTATACCGAGATCAAAAGCGGCCTTGCCGAAGGAGAAGCGCTTTTATACAGCAATAAGACCGTGCTTCCCGTAAAATATGAGGAATATACGGTAGAAAGCAAGTGCTATAACGAAGAAGTGAAGCTGGACAAACTCAGCATAGCCAGAGGCCGGACGGATATTTACACCGCAGGCAGCAGCGGGAATTTCAAGCGGAGCAAAGAGCCGGGGAACGTGAAAGCGGGAGAGCAGCTTTTTACCATCAGCTCCGTAGGCGGAAAGGCGGATGTGGAGGCAGCAGCGATCTCCATAGACGATCTGAACACGAACCACAATCTGTATCTGAAGGAATATGAAAAAAATAAAAAAGAACTGACAAGAGCCTTAGATGCAGCCTCGGAAAACCAGGCAGTGATCGGAAAAAGAAGTGACATCACACCGGAGGAAGAGGATATCGACGCCACCCGGAGTATGATGAACGGACCGGCCCAGATCCGCAGTCAGCTTAATATTTTAGAGATCGAAAAGGAATACGAACAGAAGGAATACGAAGCCTCCAAAGCAAAGCTGACGGAGGATTACAACCGTATGAAGAGCAGGCCTGCGGGATCGGGTGAATCCTCCGGCGCCGCCCTTCACGACGGATATTTTTCCAATTTTGCCGTAGATAATGACAAGGCCGTATCCAAGGGGGACTTTCTGGTAAGTCTGGAGTGCTTTGACGAAAGCGGCGCCAATACAAGGCTCTATGCCTATGAGCCCCCAAAATCCTTAGGAGATGACGTGCCTGCACCTTTGGGGGGCAAGGTTACCCTGGTTTGTAAGGATAAGCAGGTTACGGGAAAGTGCATCGCCAAAAATCCCTGGGAGGAGCGGTACTATCTGTTTACCAGAGACGGGAAGCAGGCGGTAACAAATTCCAAGCCCTATCCCAAAAGTCCCATCGATCAGTTTTACGTGGAGCTGGATGAGAAGATCGACGAGGAAATGCTTTCCGGGGCAACCCTTCTTTATAACAGGGCTTCCTTCCCGGGGGCCGTAATAGTACCTGCCAGGTCAGTCCACTCCGAAGTCAATATGTTTTCCGGGGAAGAAAAATTTTTCGTCTGGAAGCTGATCGGCAATGAACCGGTAAAAGAATTTATCACCCTGTATCAAACGGATGCTGCAACGGAATACATGATGGTGCTGCGAGGGGTTTCTTTAGGAGATATTATTCTGGAATGATACGATACCTGTATACCAAGATCAAAAATAAATATAAGCTGTATCTGTGCCTGATCTGCGGTATGGTTTCCATGATCATGGTCTTTTCCATGATCCAGATGTTCCGCTGCGGCTCCTTAAATAAGGTGATCCAGAGCGGGTTTGTGGGGCAGGCACAGGTAACGGAAGAATATCCGGCCACCATTTCCGGAAGGATGGAGCTGAAGGCGGCCGACTTCAGGGACGCCGCGGCAAAAGGACAGTCTGCCGGGGAGTTTACGGATCAGTCTCTGGATGAATATATGGGCGCCTGGGAGAAAAAAATGCATCTGCCCGTCATCGCAGACCAGCGCAAGATCGTATTCGTCAATGTCCAGTCGGAGTATTCCTACCGCGGAGAGAAAATGGTGGATCTGGGCTGTATGGACGACGGCCTGAATGAAAATGCCATGCAGGATCACTATGTGGTGGAGGCCGGGGCGGACTTTTACGGCGATATCTCAGACTATATCGATCGGGGCGCTGCCATCCCCGATGGAGCCTATCCCTGCCTCGTGAGCCGCAAAACCGCTGATGACTATGATCTGGTGGTGGGCGAGGTGATCTCCTTCCCGCTGCTTTTTTACCATGAAGATCCAAACTACCCCAACCCGCCAATCCTTTCCGTTTATATAAACGGTATCATTTCCGAAAAGCCGGGAGATTACTATTGGCAGACGCCGCTGACGGAGGGTAATCCCTTTTTGATGCTGAAAAAACAAGACTTTTACAAGATCGCAGAGGACTATATCAGGCTTGTTACCTGTGAGTGTACCCAGGCCCTGGACTACCGCCTCATCGACAGGAAAAATGCGGCCCGTTTGAAAAAACGCCTTGCATCCCTTCGGAAAAAAGACGGCAAGCTGACGGAGAATCTGACACCGGTTTTGGAAAAATACAGAGTGGAGAGCCGGTCCGTAGAGCAGATGCTCTATGTGATCATTCTGCCCCTGGCGGTACTGATCCTGACCTTTATCGGCATGATCTCATTTCGGATCATCGACTCGGAGACCAGAGAGCTGCAGACCTTGAAAGACAGGGGAATGGGCAAGTGGAAACTGATCCAGACCTACCTCCTTTCCGCCTTTGCCTTAAGCCAGATCTCCATGCCCATTGGGCTTCTGGCAGGATACGGCTTCGGCAAGCTGGTAGCGGGAGTAGATGATTTCATGGGCTTTTCCGCCATCGGAAAGATCAGCGTGTCGGAATACGGATTTACCCCCTCCATGATCGCAGCAGGGGAGATCGCCGCCCTGCTGTCGGTGATCATCAATCTCATTCCCGTACTGCTGTTTTTCAAAAAGAAAAAAGACGGAAGAAGAGCGGGGATCGTGCCCTTCTGGGAAAAATATTTTCTCGATGCCATTTTGCTTCTGGTTTCGGTGTACCTGCTCTTTAACTATAAAAAGCAGCTTTCCACCCTATCCGAAAGCGTGATGCAGGGAGACGGCATCGATCCCGTGATCTTTATCAACGCCTCGCTGTTTCTGTTTGCCTGCGGTCTTGTGATGCTCAGACTGATCTTTTACTGCATCAGACTGTTTTACCGCATCGGAGAAAAAAGGTTCAGTGCCCCGGTGTTTGCAGGACTTTTGCAGATCATCCGAACCCGGAAATCCTCCGGCGTGATCTCGGTATTTATGGTCATGACCGTGGCCATGAGTCTGTTCCATGCCAATATGGCCCATACCATCAACGCCAATAAAGAAGCCAGACTCTCCCATGTCGTGGGAGCGGATATCAACGTTTTGGAAAAATGGGATATCAGCATTAAAAAGGGCTTCGGAGCCGACGGCATGTCGGATAAAAAGTGGAAATACAGGGAGCCGGATTTCGGTCTTTACAGAAATCTTTGCGCTGACGGGCTGCTTTCGCAGGTTACCAAAGTGGCAAGGGATGATACCATGTGGGTTTCCGCCGGAGACAATACCATCAAAAATGTAGAGCTCATGGGAATCCATACAAAAGAATTCGGACAGACCGCAAGACTTCGGGAAGGGCTGAACGAAGAGCATTTTTACAGTTATCTCAATGAACTGGCGGTAGAATACGGAGGGGCCATCGTATCCTCCAATCTGGCCCTGGAGCTGAAGGTGCAGGTGGGAGATTACATCCAGTGCGATATGCTGCCGCCGAAGGTGATCGGACAAAAGGACCCCTATGCAACGGCAAAGGTAAAGATCGTAGGCATCGTGGAAGCCTGGCCCGGATATGAACGGTTTGGCTACAGGCAGGATGAAGAAGGTAAGACTATCGAAGAAGAAAGCTATCTGATCGTGATGAACTATGCCTTTGTCAACAGTGCTTACGGCCTGTTCCCCTATGAAGTATGGGGCAAAGCAGAGGGAGAGGATGCAAAGATCCGCACCGCCTTAAAGGAAAAGCTTGCAGCGGATAACCGGGAAATGAAAGCGTTTGTATCCTGGCGGGAAGAACTGGCCAGGGAAAAAGAGTCCGCCATCATTCAGATCACCAACGGACTGTTTACCGCAGACTTTCTCATTGCGCTTTTGCTTTGCATCATCGGATACATGATCTACTGGATCACCGCCATCAGAGACAGAGAGCTTTTGTTCGGAATCTGCAGGGCAATGGGTATCACCCAGAAGGAAGTCAGCAGGATGCTTTTGATGGAACAGCTCTTTTTATCCTTTATGTCCATTGCCGCCGGAGTAGGAGCGGGAATCCTGACCAGCCGCTTTTTCGCACCGGTGTTTGCCGCGGTTTATCTGCCGCAAAAACACAGCGTTCCGGTATTTGTAACAGGGTCGGCTATGGATACCATCCGCCTTTGCGTCACCTTAAGCCTGGTGGTGATCATCTGTATCATTTGGATCCGCCGGATCCTGAAGGGCCTGAATATTACCCGGGCACTGAAGCTGGGTGAGGATTAAAAGAGGGGGAGCAGACAATCCAAAAAAATCGGCAAAAGACAGACATGTCTGTACAAAGTTTACAAAAATAAAAAAAGTGATCTCAGAAGAAGCAATTTTTACCAAATTCGTATATAATAGTTTCTCGGAGCCCGGCGGAAATGCGCGAAATTGCTCGTGCACGCCGCCGCTAAGGGCGTTTAAATTCAGTCATGAAACTGTTTGAAGAAAGGTGAGGTAGCACACATGAACCACAATGAGATTACGGAAGAATATCTCGGGAAAATGGACGCCTACTGGCGTGCCACCAACTATCTGGCAGCAGCGCAGTTGTATCTTTTGGACAACCCGCTTCTTCGCCAGCCTCTGGAAAAAGAACACATCAAAAAGAAGATCGTCGGTCACTGGGGCACCGTTCCCGGACAGAACTTTATCTATGTTCATTTAAACCGTGTGATCAACAAGTATGATCAGGATATGATCCTGCTTTCCGGTCCCGGACACGGCGGAAACTTTTTCGTATCCAACGCATATCTGGAAGGTTCCTATAGTGAAGTATATCCCAATATCAGCCGTGATATGGACGGATTGAAAAAGCTGTGCAAGCAGTTTTCTTTCCCCGGCGGTATTTCCAGCCACGTGGCACCGGAAACCCCCGGCTCCATTCATGAAGGTGGTGAGCTTGGTTACTCCATCGCCCACAGTGTAGGTGCTGTTTTTGATAATCCGGATCTGATCGCAGCCTGCGTAGTCGGTGACGGTGAGGCAGAGACAGGCCCTCTGGCTACCTCATGGCAGTCCAATAAATTCATCAACCCCATTACAGACGGAGCAGTACTTCCGATTCTTCATCTGAATGGATTTAAGATCTCCAATCCTACTATTTTAGCCCGTCTTTCCAGAGAAGAGCTGGAAGCGTTCTTCAAGGGTAACGGCTGGAAGCCTTACTTTGTAGAGGGCTGCGAGCCTAAGGAAATGCATCGCAAGATGGCAGAAACCCTGGATATCGTTGTGGATGAGATCAAAGCGATCCAGAAAAACGCAAGAGAAAACGGCGATGCCACAAGACCGGTATGGCCCATGATCGTACTTCGCACCCCCAAGGGATGGACCGGCCCCAAGGTTGTGGACGGCAACAAGATCGAAGGTTCTTTCCAGGCCCATCAGGTACCTGTCATGATGGACAAGCCCGAGCATATGCAGATCCTCAAAGAGTGGCTGGAAAGCTATCATGCAGAAGAGCTTTTCGATGCGGAAGGAAAACTGATCCCCGAGCTGCAGGAGCTGGCACCCAAGGGAGATCGCAGAATTGCTTCCAACCCCCATGCCAACGGCGGAAAGCTGCTTCGTGATTTAAGACTTCCCGATTTCCGTGACTATGCGGTAGAAGTACCCGGTCCCGGATCCGTGGAAAAACAGGATATGATCGAGCTTGGCGGCTACATCCGCGACGTATTCAAGCTCAATGCAGATAATAAGAACTTCAGGATCTTCGGACCGGACGAGACCATGTCCAACCGTCTGAACAAAGTATTTGAAGTGACCAACCGTGACTGGAATGCAGCAATTGAAGAAGGCACTGACCAGTTCCTTGCCGCAGACGGAAGAGTGATGGACTCCATGCTTTCCGAGCATATGTGTGAAGGATGGTTAGAAGGATATATCCTTACCGGAAGACACGGATTCTTTGCCAGCTACGAGGCATTTATCCGTATCATCGATTCCATGGCAGCACAGCACGCAAAATGGCTGAAGGTATGTAACGGTCTGAGCTGGAGAGCTCCTATCTCCTCTTTGAACCTCCTTTTGACATCCAACGTATGGCAGCAGGATCACAACGGATTTACCCATCAGGATCCCGGATTTTTGGATCACATTTCCAATAAGAAAGCAGACGTGGTAAGAATCTATCTCCCCCCCGATGCAAACTGTCTGCTTTCTACCATGGATCACTGCTTAAAGAGCAAGAACTACGTCAATGCCATCGTAGCAAGCAAGCATCCCAGACCCCAGTGGCTGACCATGGAGCAGGCTGTAAAGCACTGCACCCAGGGTATCGGCATCTGGGATTGGGCTTCCACGGACACCGGAGAAGATCCGGACATCGTACTTGCATGCTGCGGCGATACGCCTACTCTGGAGGCACTGGCTGCAGTGGATATCATGCACAAGGAAATGCCCAATGTAAAGGTTCGTTTCGTAAACGTAGTGGATCTGATGCGTCTTGAGCCCAAGGACAGACATCCTCACGGACTTTCCGATGTGGATTACGATACCATCTTTACCAAGGATAAGCCCATTGTATTTGCATTCCATGGCTATCCTACCCTGATCCATGAGCTGACCTACACCAGACACAACAGAAACATCCATGTACACGGCTATCATGAGGAAGGAACCATCACCACTCCCTTCGATATGAGAGTGCAGAACCAGATCGACCGTTTCAATCTGGTGATCGCCATGATCAATCATATGCCTCATCTTGGTAATAAGGGAGCATTCCTGGTACAGAAGATGAAGGACAAGCTGGTAGAGCATAAGACCTACATCCATGACGTAGGTATCGACATGCCTGAAGTAGCCCAGTGGAAGTGGACCGGTCTGAAATAAGCGGTCTGAAATAAGAAACAGAAAGAATGAAAGGGCGGAGGCAGTCGGTTGTCTTCGCCCTTTTTACATGGTATACTTTCTTCGTATGAAAAAAATCAGTCAAACCACAGGAATGAAACTATGCTGGCAGTAAACGGGATCAAAAAAGCATACGGAACCCATCAGGTGTTAAAGGGCATTTCCTTTGAAGTGCCAAGCGGCAGTATATACGGCCTCATCGGCCGAAACGGCGCAGGCAAGACCACACTGATGAAGATCATAAGCGGCCTTTTGGATAAAAACGAGGGGGCGGTTTCTTTTGGAGAAGGGGAAAGCAAAGTCAGCTTTCTGCCGGATCTGCCGGCTTTTTTTGAGTATCTGACCACAGACGAATATCTGGATTTTCTTTTGATGGACGAAAATCCCATCCGCCGCAATAACCTGCTTGAAATGGTATCCTTAAGCGGCGGGCTGCGGATCAAAACCTTATCCCGGGGTATGCGCCAGAGACTGGGAATTGCAGCGGCCCTGACCTCCGATCCCCAGATCATATTGTTAGACGAGCCCACCAGCGCCCTGGATCCGGAAGGAAGAGCCCAGGTCAGACAGATTCTGGAAAACCTGAAGGAAAAAGGGAAAACGATCCTGCTTTCCACCCACATTCTGGCGGATATGGACAGTATCTGCGATAAGGCCGGGTTTTTAAAAGACGGGGTCATCGCCCTGGAAGTGGACAGCAAAGAAAACAGAGAAAAAGCAGCGGGTTTTCGGATCCGCTTTGAAAACAGTCTTGAAAAGGAACAGATCCTTTCCGGGATTCCCACAGCGGTCTTTGAGGATGACAGAACCATTTGCGTTATGATGGACGAAAAGGATCCCTTAGGCTCCCAGCAGCAGATCTTTCGTCATTTATCCGGTCTTTCCAACCGCATGGAATCCATGGAGAGTACGGCAAAGTCCTTAGATCAGATCTTTCGGGAGGTGTGCCTATGACAAAGGGATTTTTGTGCTGCCTCAGGAAGGATGTAAAAGAAGTGCTGCGGGGCGGAAAGCTTATCGTATTCGGCATTCTGATCGCGGCGATCGCCATTTTGATCCTGTGCAGTACCCTGGTATTTTCGGATATGCCCGAGGCCCTCTGGCAGCAGCTGCCGGGATTTGATATCGACGCTCTGGAGGGGGTGATCTCCAGTCTGTATCCCAGAAATGTCAGGGAGAATGTGGGCATTTTCGCCTATTATATCGGACTTTTTTATTCCATCGGTGCCATTTTAGTCACCTTTAACATCCTGCCCAAAGAACGGGAACAGGGTAAGTGGATCCTGCCCCGCCAACAGGGATACAGCGGCTCCGAATTTGTTTTTTCCAAATGTCTTGTATACGGACTGTTTGCGGGAGGCTGCGTATTTGCAGGCTATCTGCTGTATTATCTGGCGGCGAATCTGTGCATGGAGCGCAATATGCCCCTGGGCAATGCCATTGCCCTGGCCCTGATCCATTGTATCAATCTGTGCATCATTATCTGCTATACCCAGCTGTTTTCCGTACTTTGGAAAAACCCGGTGATCGCCGCGGTATCCATGATATCTACCATCATCTTTGTGCCGGATATTGCAGGATATCTGTCCTTTGGAAAGATGCTGCCCACCTACCTTCTGACCTTTGTCTATGACAGTTGCAGCAGCTACGGGGACGTGATCGTGCCCCTGACGGAGAATCTGGCGATCCTGGTGCTTTTGGGAATCCTGACTGATATGAAAATGTGCAAAGAGGACGGGATGGGATGAACTATGAACTAAACGACAAAAAGCGATTCACGAAAGCGGCTTTGCTTCTTTCCGCCGTGCTGCTTTTTTGCCTTGCGAATTTTGTGTTTTTGTATCAGAAAGCAAAAAACGAACTGATCCTGAAATGCGAAAATGAGGTACTGCAGGCAGCGGCGGAAGTGGGTTTTTTTTTGGTGGAATCCGTTGATGCGGTAAAGCTTTCTTCTTATACCCTCAGCCAGATGCTGGAAAAAGAGGAATCCGACGAAGCGATCCTGACCTATCTGGAGGATCAGAGTGAGGTGTTCTTAAAAACCATAGACGGCACCTTCACCGGTCTTTACGGCGTCTTTAACGGCACCTATCTGGACGGTGCGGGCTGGGTCCCGGAGCCGGGATACAAACCCCAGGAGCGGCCCTGGTACAGAGCGGCTGCGGCCATGCAGGGAGAGGTGGCGCTGGTGGCGCCCTATCTGGATTCCCAGACGGGAAGCATGATGATGTCCGTGGCAAGGCTTCTTTCCGATAACATGAGCGTTGTGGCACTGGATATCCGGCTGGATGCCATCCAGAAGCTCATCGAGAATACCGGCAATGAAAGCCGGTGGACCATGGCTATGGTTCTGGACAGCGAAGGCAGAGTAGTGGCCCATTCCGATGAAACGGAACTGGGGAAAACCTATACCGACGCAGGCGGCAGCATGGGAAACCGGATCTACACGGGGATCGTCACATCGGAAAACCACCATTTTACCGTACGAAACGGCCCCAGATCCTACTATGTGTTCTGGACGGATCTTTATACGGACTGGTCTGTGGTGACGGTAATGGAAAAGAAGGACTTTATCCTGATGCTGTGGCCGGTGCTGCTGTTTTTCGCGGTTGTTTCGGCTGGGGTTCTGTATCTGTGCATACGGATCCTGAAAAAGGAACGCAGTAATTACCGGATCAACGACGAACTGAAAAGCCAGCTGCAGGCGGCTGCCACGGTCTTTCAGGCGGCCTATATGATCGATCTGGAAAAAGATACCTTCCGGGAGCTTTCCGCCACGGAAGAGATCCGGGAGATCCTGGGAGATCAGAGAAAGGGCGTGCAGCACCATCTGCGGCTTGTGATGGATGCCATGACGGATGCCCGCTATAAGGCCAGGATCTTTGAATTTATCAACCTGTCCACCATTGATGAGCGGTTTGACAAACAGCCCTTTGTGGAACGGGAATATATCAATCGGAAAAACCAGCGTTGCAGGCTCCGCTTTATTCTGGTGGACCGAAACGCCGAAGGCAGGACGGCACACATGATGCTTTTGGGCGAATGTCTGTCGGAGAGCAAAGAATAAAAAGAAATAAAAGATAGAGCAGGAGAAGTTTTGTTATGTACGGATTATTCAGAAAGTTTCTTTCGGGAGAGATGGTCATTGCCATAGGAGCGGTGATCACTTTCCTTATCACTTTTTTTGTCTTAAAATTCCCGCCGGCATTTTTGCCGAAGGATCAGGGAAGAGCGTTTGCCGTAAACGGGCAGCTGTCCAAAGGAAAACTGAGAGGTGTGGGACTTCTGTTCGTGGCAGTCTTTTTTGTGACGGGACTCATTTTTTTACCTTTTAACCTGGAATATCTGTTTTACGGGATTTTGCTTTGCCTCATGATGCTTTCCGGCTATCTGGATGATGCATCCGAAACCCCCTGGAGCGATTATAAAAAAGGAGCCATCGACTTTGCACTGTCGGTGCTGGCCATGGTAAACTTTCTGACCCATAATGAGCCGGTGATCAAATTCGTAACCCATTCTGTTCGGATCCCCGTGGTCCTTTACGCAATCCTGGGCATAGTGCTGATCTGGGTTTCCGTGAATGTGACCAACTGCTCCGACGGTGTGGACGGTCTTTGCGGCAGTGTTTCCGTGGTAGCATTTATGGCTTATGCGGGAACCTTTTACCGGGACATGGGACCGGGCTATGTGGGAGGCGCCGTGCTCTTTGCGGCTGCGCTGCTGGCCTATCTGATCTTTAACTGGCACCCCAGCAAAATGCTGATGGGAGATGCGGGATCCAGAGCCATCGGATTCTTTCTGGCGGTCCTTGCCATGAAGAGCACCCATCCCTTTTCCTTTCTGCTGCTGGGACTGGTGTTTATCTTAGACGGCGGACTGGGACTTGTGAAGGTGTTTGTCATGCGGTTTTTCAAGATTCCTTTTCTGAAAAATATCAGATGTCCCCTTCATGATCAGCTTCGCAAAAACATGGGCTGGTCGGATGTTGCTGTGGTCAGCTTTATGATCCTGTCCCAGATCACCTTATCGGCTCTGACCTGGGTATTGATCAGCCTAAGCTTTTAGGAGAAAAAGAATGCAGGAGCTGTTGCTGTTTTCCGGCCTGGGATTTGTATTTCGGTTCCTGCCGGTGTTTATGATCCTATATCTGGTAACCCCCGCAAAGCATCGCAGTCTGGTGATGGTTTGCGGAAGCTTACTTTATTACGCGGCTTTAGAGCCGCATTTTGTATGTGTATTAATGGCAGCAGTGATCGTAAACGCCCTTTTGGCACAGCCGGGAAGCAAAAGCAGAGCGCTGCTTGGCATTGTGTGTAATGTGGCCCTTTTGGCAGGAGCCAAGTATCTGGCCTTTCGCACAGGAGATGAGGGCAGCTTTCATCTTCCCGTGGGACTGAGCTTTTATCTGTTTAAAATGATCTCCTTTCAGGCAGATCTGTATCAGGGAAGGATCAGGCAAAAGCCGGGATTTTTGCAGACGGCAGAGTACTTTGTCATGTTTCCCCAGCTCTTGCAGGGGCCCATTTCCCGCTATGAGGATCTGTATGGGGAGGGCAGAGCCATTACCGTGGAAAAAGCGGAAGACGGTCTGATGCTCTTTATGTCGGGATTTATTCTCAAAGTCCTTCTGGCAGACAGCCTGGCGGGAATTTTTGCCCAGATCTCCAGGATCGGATACGAAAGCATTTCCACCCCACTGGCCTGGATCGGAGCCTATGACTATTCCATGCAGCTGTATTATGACTTTTGGGGATATTCCCTGATGGCGGCAGGACTTTTGATGATGATGGGATTTCCCTTCGTCCGTAACTTCGATCACCCTTACGCTGCGGGAAGCATCACGGAGTTCTATCGCAGATGGCATATCACCTTGGGGCATTTTTTCCGGGACTATGTGTACATCCCCTTAGGAGGAAGCCGAAACGGACTGGCGGGAACGGTGCTGAGTCTTTTTGTGGTATGGATGCTGACGGGACTTTGGCACGGTCAGGGCATCGGTTACCTGATCTGGGCAGCCCTTTTGCTCTGTCTGATCCTTTGGGAAAAGTTTGTGGTCACAGCTCTTTTCGGAAGAGGGGCCTGGATCTGCCGGCTGCATGTATGGCTTTTGATCCCCGTTACCTGGATCGTTTTTGCCATGGAAAAGCCCTCCATGATCATTACTTATATGGCAAGGCTCTTCCCCTTCTTCGGCCCCGGCATCAATGTATATGAAGGAGACTGGCAAAAGGTCTTTCCCGAAGGAGGCTTCGTGCTGGCAGCGGGACTTTTGCTTTTGATCCCGCAGGTGAGCGGATTTTTTACAAAGCACAGGAAAAATGTGCTGGTAAAGATCCTGCTGCTTTGCATTTTCTGGGCAGCGGTTTGCAAGAGCGCAAACAGCAGCCTGAACCCGTTTTTGTATCTGCAGTTTTAGCGAGGCGAAGTGATAGCAGAGGGATGATCGGATGAAGAAAAACAACAAGGTAAAACCGGTTTTATTATGTCTGCTGCCCCTTTCTGCCCTGCTTTTGTCGGTGGTGGTACTGGCAGATACCGGCGGGGCTTATGAAGGGTATACCACAGACCCCCTGACCCAGCCCTATTTTACAAAGATGATGTTTGCCATAAGAGACGGTGTTAATCCCGTAGAGGAGCTGGCTGGAAACTTTGGGATCAGTATGGGAGACCGGGAGGGGGAAAGGGCTGAGGTGCTGTTTGCAAAAGAAGATGCCCTGGTCCGCAGTGAGGAGGCAGCGGCTTCCAATGCAGGCGATGAAGAGGATAAATCAGAAGCAGGGGAGCAGGCGACGGAGACGGATGAAACGGCGGAAGCTGAGGAGATAACGGATCTGACCGACCCCACCCCTCAGGTTTTGGATCTGAACATACCGGCAGACAGTACCTGTCCCGTATGCCCCGCAAAGGACTACGGCCTGGCCAATCCCCTTTATACCGCACCGGAGGGCTGGGAAGCCGTGGCGGATACATCGGGTACCTTTGCTCCCAACGGCTATTACAGAAGTCTGGGAACGGTGGATGAGAGCTATTTTGCCGATGCCCTGTACATCGGAGATTCCAGAGTGGACGGGCTGTGCGACTACGGCGGTCTGGAAAATGAGGCCACCTTTGCTTTTAAGAATTCCCTTACAGTCTATCGTTTGTTTGAAGAACGGATGAAATACAGAAATCCCCAGGGAATCCGGGGAGAAGCATCGCTGGTGGATATTTTGCATTTTGCCAGCTTCGGAAAAGTCTATCTGCAGATCGGTATCAATGAGCTGGGGGTGGGAAATACCAGGCAGTTTTATGAGGCCTACAGAAATGCCATCCTGACCATCCGCAGGTATCAGCCCACTGCCATCATTTATATCGACGGGATCATGCATGTGACGGGAGCAAGGAGCAGTTCGGACTCCGTCTTCACCAATTCTCTGGTGGTGGAGCGCAACCGGGCTATTTCCACCCTGGCCAACGGCAGGGATATTTTTTATCTGGATTTTAACCCCCAGGTATGCGATGAAAACGGAAACCTTCTATCGGAGCTGTCCATTGATCATGCCCACCTAAAAGCATCGCCGCACAAGCGCTGGAGTGAATTTCTCCTGACTCATGCGGCGGATCCGAATACGCCGGCCGCGGCTTTATACTGCACCGACCGGTAACTGCTAAACCTGTGTTTTTAAGCAATGCTTCCCGGAGCGCTTGCAAAGATCAGATTTTTGTAGGGAAGAAGTACCTTGTAGAGGATCAGTCCCAGGATCCCGCAGGAGATCACTTCCCCGATGCCCACTGTCAGCATCAGATAGGGAATGGAATCAGGCACTCCGTATACATATTGCAGAACAAAAGGAACGATCAGGGTATTGGCTGCAATGGGAGGAATGGGCAACAGCAGCGGATGCTTTTTCCGCAGCAGATACGTTCCCAGAGCGCCCAAAAGGGTGGCAACGGAACCGAATACAATATCCCAGAGGGCACAGCCTGTCAGCGTATTGGACAGAAGGCAGCCCACAAAAAGGCCGGGAATTGCCGCCGGTGTAAAAGCCGGAAGGATTGTCAGAGCTTCGGAAATACGGACCTGAATGGCGCCGCTTGCAAGACCGAGCAGATTGACAAGATAGGTCAGGACCACATAGACCGCAGCGATCATGGCGGCCTGGGTCAGGTACAGAATCTTAGATTGTTTCATATGAAGTTCTCCTTTAGTTTTGTTTAAGGTCAGGAAGGTCTCGAACTGACCGTATTTCAGTAACGAAGGCTATCCTAACACAACGGATTTTAAAAAGCAAGCAGAAAATGAAAAAAGAAAAAGAGCAGGCCGGAAAAACGGCGGGTTATATCTATATGGTAAGATGCAGGGACGGCTCCCTGTACACGGGGATCGCCACGGACCCTCTGCGCCGGTTTCAGGAACATAAGGAAGGGAAAAAAGAGGCTGCCAAATATACAAAGTCCCATCCCGTGGAGAAGGGAGAAGCGGTGTTTGAAACAGCGGACATCCGGGCGGCAGCCAGATACGAATACAGGATCAAACAGCTTACCAGACAGAAGAAAGAAAAGCTCATCAAAGAGCCGTCGCTTCTTGGCGAGTATTTTCCGGAGTTGCAAAGGGAAGCGCCTGCAAAGGATGTATCTGCGGATTATCTGCCTTATATGAAGTAAGGGACGGACAAAGGGACCACAGCGTTAGTGGGGACACTGCGGAATAGCGATTGTATTTTGCGGCAAAAAAGAGTAAAGTAGAAGGTAGTATGCCATACGCAAGGGGCTGAGCCGTATGAGACTGAATGATATAGCAAATAAAAAAGAAGAAAATGCCATCGAAAGCATTGATGTTTCCGACATCGATCAGGTGGAACAGGCGCTTTCTGAGGAGAAAAAATCCGGAAAAGACGCTGAAAAGGGCAGCGGGGAAAAGAAAAAAAGACGGATCAAAAAACGAAGCATCGGTTATATTCTGGTCCGCTTATCCGTGATCCCGGTACTGGTCCTTGGGGTCGTATTGAGTCTTTCCATGATGCGGATCCTGAACAGTTCCATGGAGTCTGAACTTTCGGAGAAGCTCGAGATCGCGGCAAACTCACTGTACAATACTTACTCCCTGTTAGCGCCCGGCAACTATGAGATGAAAGAGGGAAAGCTGTATAAGGGAGAAGAGCTGCTCACCGGCAATTATGACGTGGTGGACAAGCTTAAGGAAGCCTATAAGCTGGATATCAGTCTGTATTATGGTGATACCAGAGTCCTTACCACCATCATGGATGAGAACGGACGGCGCGTCGTGGGAACGCAGGCGGACCAGCGGACTGTTACCTGGGTGCTGCAGCGCAACAGGAAATTTTTTGCAAAAGACTTAAACATCGGAGGAAAGCACTACTACGGCTTTTATGTACCGGTGCTGAACAGGGACGGCTCCGTAGTGGGAATGGCCTTTGCGGGAAAGGAAACAAGCGCCGCAAAGCAGGTGCTGAACATGGCGGTGATGAAGGCTGGCGTGATCTCTGCACTTGCCATCATATTTACACTGCTGTTCTGCATTACGGCCAACAAGCAGATCACCAGATCCCTCCATGCCATTCAAACCTACCTTGGTGCGTTAGCGGTGGGCAACTTTGAACATCCCATGCCTGTGGAGGTAAAACGCAGGGAAGATGAGATCGGCGATATGGGCCGCTATGCGATTCAGGTCAGTCAGGCCTTAGAGAAAAAGATCACTACGGATCCGCTGACGGGAATGCTGAACCGCAGAGCCAGCAACGCAAGGCTGCAAAAGCTGCTTGATCAGGTGAACCGGGATGAGACCGCAAGGCTTACGGTTACCATCGGTGATATTGACTTTTTCAAATCCGTCAACGATACCTACGGACATGAATGCGGTGATATCGTACTGAAAAAAGTGTCCGAGATCTTACATGAAGGGGTCAAAGACAACGGATTTGTGGCCAGATGGGGCGGAGAGGAATTCCTGGTGGTATTTATGGCGCATGTGGATGATGTGCTGCCGAAGCTTAATGAGATCCTCTGGTCCATCCGCAGTTTTAAATTTGAATATGAATCCTATGATCCCTTCTCCGTCACCATGAGCTTTGGTGTCAACGGAAGAGTCTGGGACAAGGATATGGAAGATGTGATCAAAGAGGCGGATATGTGCCTTTATGTCGGAAAAGAATCCGGAAGAGACCGGATCGTGGTGACTGACGGAAGGGTGCTGCTTTCTGACGGAACCTATACAAAAGCCCACATCAATCTTCCTGAAAAGGAAGAGCCGAAGAGTGAGAACATCGGACAGGAAGAATCCAAATCTTAACGAGAGGTAATGATATGACACAACAGGAGGCTATATTTAAAAACCTTTCCAAAGTAGGACAGAAGTACCTGATCATGGTGGATGAAATGGCCAGGATGCCGGACATGGAGAAAGATCCATGGGATCTGCTTTCCGAAAACATGATGGATTTTTGCAGAATGCTCGAGATCGGCAAGGTGGAAATGATCCTGGATGTGCCTGCGGGCAGGCTCCACGGAGAAGAAGGAAATGGACGCAGACTTATTTTTTCCGATGGTGTGGTGAATATTTTTCATCCCTATTCCAAAACCTTTTCCATGGGAGAGGCAGAAGGAAAGGTCACTTTTGAGATCTATTGGAAAAGAGATGAGCATATTCCGGAGGAATCCCTGTTCTGGGCGGAGATCCTTGCGGATCATCTGTTCATTCATCTGGGACTGATGCGCCTGAACCTGATGCTGAAAAGGGCTCTGGGAACGGACCATACCACGGGACTTCCCACGGTAGACACCTATCTTACCAGGATCCAGGAACTGATCGACCAGAAAAAGATCATGGATTACAGTGCGGCATTTTTCAATATCCGCAATTTCAGATATATCAATAAACTGGTGGATTATCAGAGCGGCGACGATGTCATGTGTCAGTACGCGGACAAGGTCTCGGATCTTCTGGATCAGGGAGAAATGCTGGCCAGACTCGGCGGAGACAATTATGTGGTATTGGTCCGAAAGGAACGGCTCGAGACTTTTCTGGACCGGCTGGATGAGCTTTGGGTGGATGTGGCGACACACAGCGGCGTCAGAAGGATCTATCTGCCGGCAAGAGTGGGCATTTTCAATTGCGAGCGCTCCACCAAAAAGCCCGGAGAGGTCATGCTTGCCATTTCCTGCGCCATGCAGGTCACAAGACTGAAGGGAAAAGGGAACAGAGTCTATTATACGCCGGACATGTCCCAGGAGCTTTTGTATGAGAAAAAAGTTTCTCTGGACTTTGTGAACGCACTGGAGCAGGGACAGTTCCGTGCCTACTATCAGCCCAAGATCGACCTTGAGACCGGCAAAGTCTGCGGCGCGGAGGCGCTTGCCAGGTGGGAAAAGCGAAGTGAAGTGCTGCTTCCCGCCAGATTTGTACCGATGCTGGAAAAAGACGGTGCGGTCTGCAAGCTGGACTTTGAGATCCTGCGGCAGACATGCGAAATGATCGCCGGCTGGAAAGCAAAGGGCTATGAACCTGTGCCCATCTCCATCAATATGTCCAGATGGCACCTTCGGGACAGAGACCTGAGCAGCCGGGTGGATGAAGTCCTGGCCCGCTACGATATCGAGCCTAAATGGATCGAGATCGAGATCACCGAAACGGTGGATTATGAAGAATATGTATTGATGAAAGAGATCATGAGCCAGTTCAGAAAGAAGGGATATCTGACATCCATCGATGATTTCGGCAGCGGCTATTCCTCTTTGAACATGCTCCACAAAATGGAAGTGGATATTTTGAAACTGGACCGGGGATTTTTATGGGAAGAATCGGAAAAGGCCAAAGTTCTGATCCGGAATGTGATCCGTATGGCAAAAGATCTGGGGATCACCGTGCTGGCGGAAGGTGTGGAAAATACCTCCCAGCGGGACTTCCTTATTGCAAGCGGATGTGACATGGCACAGGGATTTTTATATGCTATGCCTCTGAAAAAAGAAGACTTTGAACGCAGGGCATTTTCATGATATTTAATTCGGTAGACTATCTGATCTTTTTTCCGGCAGTGACCCTGATCTACTTTATGCTTCCGCGAAAGGCAGGGAATATCTGGCTTTTGGCAGCCAGCTTTGCTTTTTACATGAACTGGAACGCAGGGTATGGTTTGCTGCTTTTTTCCTCCATTGTGATCACCTACACGGCGGCGCGCCTGATGGGAAAATGCGGGGAAAAAAAGAAAGCCCGGTCCGTCATGGTCCTTTCACTGGTATTGAACCTGGGGATGCTGGCGTACTTTAAGTACTTCGGTTTTTTTGCTGACAATATCAATATGCTCCTTTCGAAGATCGGGCAGAAAGGTCTGCAGGCACCGGATATTCTGCTGCCCGTGGGCATTTCCTTTTATATCTTTCAGGCTGTGGGATATACCCTGGATGTATATCACGGCCGAATAACCCCGGAGAAGAATTTCTTTACCTACGCTCTGTTTGTCTCTTTCTTTCCCCAGCTTGTGGCAGGTCCCATAGAGCGCAGCACAAATCTGCTGCCCCAGTTTCGGGAAAAACACAGCTTTGACGCAGCCAGGATCAGGGAAGGTCTTATGATCATGCTCTGGGGGCTGTTCATTAAGATGGTGATCGCTGACAGGATCGCCCTTATGATCACACCGGTATTTGATGAATACCTGGTTTACAGCGGTATGGAGATCTTTTTTGCCTGCGTGCTTTTTTCCATCCAGATCTACTGCGACTTTGCGGGCTATTCCCACATCGCCATCGGAAGTGCCAAGGTTTTGGGCTTTACCCTTATGGACAATTTCCGCCAGCCCTTATCCTCCGTCAGCGTCCATGATTTCTGGAATCGCTGGCACATTTCCCTGACAGGCTGGTTCCGGGACTATCTCTACATTCCCCTGGGCGGCAACAGGAAGGGCATGGTGAGAAAACAGATCAACAGGATCCTGGTATTTCTGGTCAGCGGCCTGTGGCACGGAGCTGCCTGGCATTATGTGATCTGGGGCGGACTCAACGGATGCTACCTGATGGCAGAAGATCTGATTCCCGGAAAAAAAGAAGCCGCCGGCAAGGCGGGAGAACAAAGTCCCGACGTCGTGGTGGGAAGGGTCAGCAGAAGAGTCCTGACTTTCTTCCTGGTCAGCTTTGCGTTTCTGTTTTTCAGGGCAGCATCCTTAAAAGAGGCCATCGGCATGCTCAGGCAGTGTAAGGCGGATCCGGGGATCCGACTGTTCCTCAGCAGAGGCGTGGGGCGGCTTTTTGCCTCGGCGGGCATGGATGCAGCCTGCGCTGCGGCCTTTCTTCTGGCAGTGCTGCTTCTGATCGGCGTAGACTTTTTCGGAAGGAACGGCTACCGGCCCACCGCATACCTTGTATCTTTGAAAGCGCCCCTCAGGTGGATCGCTTACACCGCACTTGTGTTTTACATCCTGATCTTCGGGATCTACGGAAAGGATTTTCCCCAGACGGAGTTTATATACTTCCAGTTTTAGGGACCGGCTGGTGAATATATGAAGGATAAGATTCGGTTTTTCTTAAACTGCATAGGGATGCTTTTGCTGCTGGGACTGTTTTGTTTTGGCGTTGTCATGCCCCAGTATACCGGGAATTATCAGGCGGCCATGATCGATAAAGTAAACGCCCTGAAAAACACCGAGGGAGCGCGGATCGTTCTCATCGGCAATTCCAATCTGGCCTACGGCGTCAATTCCGAGATGTTGGAAAAAACCCTGGGAAAGCCGGTGATCAACATGGGGCTTCACGGCGGAACCGGCAACTGCTTTAACGAGCAGGCGGCGCTTTTGCATGTGCACCCCGGAGATCTGTATGTGATCTGCGAGACCAACTACGATGACAATGACAGGATCAAAAATCCCGAGCTGGTCTGGGTCACCATCGAGGACCACTTTCAGCTCTATCCCCTGATAAGGGCCAAAGACTGGCCGGATATGCTGGAGGCCTATCCTACTTACCTTGGCAAATGCATCACCATGTGGAGACAGGGAACCGGCAACGGAGAACTGAACAACAGCTATCGCAGGAGTGCTTTTAACAGGTACGGGGACAATTACTATCCCAGAAAAGATCCGGAGCCGGAGATCGACTTCGGACCGGTGCGCATCAATAATATCAGTGAGCCGGCCGAAAAGCGCCTTAACAATCTGTACCGGACGCTGCGGGAAAAAGGAGCGGATATGGTCATCGCCGCTTATCCCATTCCCCTTTGCGAAAATGTGCCCTCCCCTGAGGAGTACAGTGCCTTTGCAAAGGATCTGTCCGACAAACTGGATGCGGAAGTGATCTCGGATTTTAACAATTACCGATATGATCCGGAGTATTTTTACGACACCTACGCCCACTTGACGGATACAGGAGTTTATGTTAGAACAAATCAACTGATAGCGGACCTTTCGGCATATCTTGCGGCCGGGGACGCTTCAGATGAGAAATAACGGAGGATACCACAAATGATATCGCAACACTACAAAGATATGTTACAGCAAAAATCCGTGATCAGGGAAATGAACGCCAAGGCAGGCGCTCTGGCAGAGAAGATCGGAAAAGACAAGATCTTCAATTACAGCCTGGGGAACCCTTCGGTACCCGCACCCGATTGCGTAAACGAGGTGATGAAGGATATTCTGGAAAACACGGATCCTTTATCCCTCCACGGATACAGTGAAAGCCACGGTATTTTGGAAGTCAGAGCGGCAGTGGCTGCTTACCTGAAAAAGAAAAGCTCTCTTCCTTACACCGCAGACCATGTATTCATGGCATCCGGGGCGGCAGGCGCCATTGCCCATGCGGTAAGAGCCGTGGTGTGTCCCGGCGAAGAGATCATCACCTTTGCTCCGTATTTTCCGGAGTACGGCCCCTATGTCAGAGAGACAGGAGCCGTTTTAAAGGTGGTCCCGCCGGATACGGAGTCCTTCCAGATCAACTTTGAAGCTTTTGAAGAAACCATTTCCGAAAAAACGGCGGCAGTTCTCATCAACTCCCCCAACAATCCTTCGGGAATCGTTTATTCCACACAGACCATCGACAGACTGGCACAGATTCTGACACAGGCCGGTGAGAAATACGGACATTCCATTTACCTGATCTCCGACGAACCCTACAGGGAGATCGTATTTGAGGGAACGGATGCGCCCTTTATCTCCGCCCACTACAAAAACACGCTGATGTGCTATTCCTTCAGCAAATCCATCTCCCTTCCCGGAGAGCGTATCGGCTATGTGGCAGTAAATCCCGCAGCCGATGAGGCAGAGACCATTATCCATATGTGCACCCAGATCTCCAGAGGCATCGGACACAACTGCCCGGCTTCCCTGATCCAGCTTACCGTGGCAAAGGTGTTGGATCAGACTGCGGATCTGTCCGTATATGAACAAAACAGCAGGATTCTTTACAGAGAACTGACAAGACTGGGATTTTCCGTGGTAAAACCCGGCGGAACCTTTTACATGTTCCCCAAGGCCCCGGAAGAAGATGCCATGGCATTTTGCCAGAAGGCCTTAAACTACGGTCTGGTACTGGTGCCCGGAGATTCCTTCGGCGCGCCGGGATTTTTCAGGATCGCATACTGCGTGCCCACCGAGACCGTGGAGCGCTCCATCCCCCAGTTTGAAAAGTTAGCGGCTGATTATGGCCTGATCTGAAGCAGATAAAAAAGGAGACAGCAGACAATGGAAAAGAGACTGATCGAAGCAGGTCTGGTACTGGAAGGCGGCGGTATGAAAGGAATTTATACAGCCGGCGTTCTGGATTATTTCATGGACAAAGGCCTGCAGTTCAGTGCAGGTTACGGCGTATCCATGGGAGCCTGCAACCTGTGCAGCTATATTTCCGGCCAGCGGGGCAGAGGGGCAGCGGTGACCCTGGATTATATAGATGATCCGAATTACTGCGGCATCCGTCCCATGCTGAAAACGGGGGATCTTTTCAATGTGAAAATGGCCTATACCGATATTCCCATGTTTTTAAACCCCTTTGATTTTGAGGCAGCGGCGCAGTATCCCGGCAAAGCATATGCCGTACTTACGGATGTGGAGACGGGAAAGCCGGTATATGCTCCCATCAATGACCTGACAAAGTCCATGGACGCGGTCAGAGCATCTGCATCCATGCCGCTGGTATCAAGGCTTGTGGAGATCGGCGGAAGGTATTATCTGGACGGCGGCATTTCCGACAGTATTCCCATTATGAAATCCCTGCGGGACGGCAACCGGAAAAATGTGGTTGTCATGACCAAGGAAGTGGGATATATCAGAAAACCCTTCACCCTTTTGCCGGCGGCCAAAGTGATCTACCGGAAATATCCGGCGCTGGTCAAGGACCTTCGCTACCGTCATGCCAGATACAATAAGGTAGTAAGGTTTTTGGAGCGGGAGCATGAGAAAGGGAATCTGTTTTTGATCCGTCCCCAGCACGGCTCCGAGGTAGGAAGGGTCGAGCGGGACAGAAAGAAGCTTGAAATGCTGTATGAACAGGGATTTACGGAAGCAAGAGCCTGCTATGATGATATGATGCGATATCTTGAACAATAAAGGAGAGTTTCACTATGCAAACTTTTTTGGAAATATTAAAAGCCATTCTTTTCGGCGTTGTGGAAGGAATCACGGAGTGGCTGCCCATCAGCAGTACCGGGCATATGATCATTTTGGATGAATTCGTAAAGCTGAATGTCCGGGAGGAATTCTGGAATCTGTTTCTGGTGGTGATCCAGCTTGGCGCCATTATGGCGGTGGTCATGCTCTTTTGGGAAAAGATCTGGCCCTTCGGATTCGAGACCGTTTCCTATGAAGACGATCCGGACTATGAATATGAAGAAGAAACAGAAGGAAAGCAGTTTGTGGTAAAAAAGAAGATCCTTACCCTGTGGGGGAAGATCCTCATTGCATGTATTCCCGCAGGTATCGTAGGCGTGCTGTTTGACGACTGGCTTGACGAGCATCTGTACAATTTTCCCTGCGTGGCAGTGGCACTGATCGTATTCGGCGTGCTCTTTATCCTCATCGAAAGCAGGAACAAAGGGAAAAAGCCCAGAGTCAGATCCGTGGCAAAGCTGGATTACTTTACCGTGGCCATGATCGGCGTCTTTCAGCTGATCGCAGCTGTTTTTCCCGGAACATCCAGATCCGGCGCCACCATACTGGGAGCATTGCTCCTTGGGGTAGCAAGACCGGTGGCAGCGGAGTTTACCTTTTATCTGGCAATTCCCGTTATGATGGGAGCCAGCTGCCTGAAAGTATTGAAGTTTATTAAAGCCGGCCTGGCCTTTACACCCATAGAAGCGGTGATCCTTTTGACAGGCTGTCTGGTTGCTTATGTGGTATCCGTATTTGTGATCAAATTGTTGATGGATTATATTAAGAAACACAATTTTGTACCCTTCGGAATTTACCGCATCGGACTGGGACTGGTACTGCTTTTGTATTTTTTCCTGAAGAAACCCTGAGGGTAAAAAAAGAGGGATTTGTTTCAAAAACCGCGAATTTGTACGAAAAATTTGACTTATTTTTATTTTTGCGATATAGTGGCTTCTATAAGAGGACAATTTAAGTAAATCTTAATGTATGTAAAGTGTGTGAAAGGAGTAACCCAATGGCAGAAGTAAAAAAAGATGCAGCAACTCTCACGGCAGCTGCAAAGGCAGTAGCAGCGAAAGCTCCTGTTAAGGCAGAGGCAGCTAAGGCAGCTGAAGCGCCCAAGGCAGAAGAGAAGAAGGCAGCTAAGCCCGCAGCAAAGAAAGCAGTAGCTAAGCCTGCAGCAAAGAAAGCAGCAGCTAAGCCTGCAGCAAAGAAGGCAGCAGCTAAGCCCGCAGCAAAGAAAGCAGCAGCTAAGCCCGCAGCAAAGAAAGCAGCAGCTAAGCCTGCAGCAAAGAAAGCAGCAGCTAAGCCTGCAGCAAAGAAGACGACTGCCAAGAAGGCAGCAGCTAAGCCCGCAGCAGCTAAAAAGTCTGCGATCAAGGCAGTTGTTACTTATCAGATGGGTGGTAAGGACGACTATACCGAGGCAGAATTCATCCAGAACGCAAAGAACGTTTGGGAGTATGACCTTGGTAAGAAGCCTGCAGATCTGAAGAACGTAGAACTGTATGTTAAGCCTGAAGAAGGCAAGGTTTACTGCGTAGCTAACGGTGATGTAGACAACACCTTCAGCTTCAACCTTTAATTCCAGAACATAGTAAATGAGAAAGCCGGATATCCGAAAGGGTATCCGGTTTTTTTTCGTTTGTAAAAATAAGTTGACAACAACAGGGTATAGTGTTATTTTAGGTAAGGAAGGTGTTAGCACTCAAATGCATCGAGTGCTAATAACAACACAAAACAGATGTAAGCGTAAGTCGGATGGAGAGGAAGTGATCCCATTTGGAACTGGATGAAAGAAAAATGAAGATCCTGAAAGCGGTTGTCCGGAATTATCTGGAGACCGGCGAACCGGTGGGAAGCCGAACCATTTCCAAATATACGGATCTGAATTTAAGCTCGGCAACCATTCGAAATGAGATGGCCGACCTGGAAGAGCTGGGATACATCCTGCAGCCCCATACCTCCGCCGGAAGAATCCCTTCCGATAAAGGATATCGCCTTTATGTGGATCATATGATGGCGGAAAAGGAGAAGGAAGTACAGGAGATCAAGGAAATGCTCCTGAAAAAAGAGGAGAAGATGGATCAGCTGCTGAAGCAGACCGCAAGACTCCTGGCCAACGATACCAACTATGCAGCCCTTGTTTCCGCACCGGTGGTACAGGGCAACAAGGTAAAATTCGTACAGCTTTCCCGGGTGGATGAAACCCATCTGGTAGCCGTAGTAGTAGCCGAAGGCAATCTGATCCGCAACAATATGATCTCCGTTTCCGCATCGGTAGATGATGAGACGCTTTTGAAGCTGAACATCCTTCTGAATACATCCCTTAACGGACTGACCCTCAGGGAGATCAACCTGGGAATGATCGCCAACCTGAAAGCGCAGGCAGGCGCCCATGAAGAGATCGTCAGTGAAGTGCTGGATGCGGTGGCACGGACCATCGGGGAAGACGAAGATCTGGAGATCTACACCTCCGGCGCCAAGAACATTTTCCGGTATCCGGAGCTTTCCGACAATGAGAAAGCCAGCGAGATCATCAGCACCTTCGAAGAAAAGAACATGCTCCACTCCCTGGTAAAGAAAACCCTGGAAGAGGATCAGCAGTCCGGCATACAGGTATATATCGGAGACGAGTCCCCGGTAGAATCCATGAAGGACTGCAGCGTGGTAACAGCCACCTACGATCTGGGAGACGGCATGAAGGGTACCATCGGTATTGTGGGACCCAAGCGTATGGACTACGAAAAAGTGGTGGATACCATGAAAAACATCATGGGACAGCTGGACCAGATGTATAAATAGTTGCCCCCGGCAACGAGTAAAAAGAAAGGAACAGGATCATGGAGGACGTGACCAAAGAAGAGATCATAAAAGAAGCCATAGAAAAGGCGAAGAAAGAAGATCCGAAGAAAGCGAAAAAAGAAAAGCAGGCAGAAAAAGCCGAAGACAAAAAAGAAGAAACAGCGAAAGCTGAGGATCTGAAAGAGAAAGAAACGCCGGCAGAAGAGCAGCCCGAAGAAGAGGCGCGGGAAAGTCAGGAAGAAGGCGCCGAAGAGAAGAAGGGCGGCTTTTTCAAGAAAAAAGATAAGACCGACAAAAACAAAGAGCGGATCGAAGAGCTGGAGGATAAGGTAAAACGTCAGCTGGCTGAATTTGAGAATTTCCGGAACCGTACGGAAAAAGAAAAGACCCAGATGTATGACATGGGAGCCAAAAGCGTGCTGGAGAAGATCCTGCCGGTGATCGACAATTTTGAACGGGGACTGGCAACCGTTCCCGAAGATCAGGCCCAGGGAGCTTTCGCAGAAGGCATGAACATGATCTACAAGCAGCTTTTATCGGAGCTTGAAAAAATGGGCGTAACCCCCATTGAAGCAGTGGGTAAGGAATTCGATCCCAATCTCCACAATGCTGTGATGCAGGTGGAAAGCGAAGAATACGAAAGCGGCTTCGTTGCCCAGGAAATGCAAAAAGGCTATATGTACCGGGACACCGTACTTCGCCACAGTATGGTAGGCGTTGTATCTTAGGCAGCGGGAACCGGCAAAATCAAACAATAACGAATCATAAAACAAGAAACCAATCGGAGCACATCCGAAAAGAGGAGGAAAAATCATGAGCAAGATAATCGGAATCGACCTTGGAACAACCAACAGCTGCGTAGCGGTAATGGAAGGTGGTAAGCCTGCAGTTATCGCAAATACGGAAGGTGCCAGAACCACACCCTCTGTGGTAGCTTTTACAAAGAACGGAGAAAGACTGGTAGGTGAGCCTGCAAAGCGTCAGGCAGTTACCAATGCGGACAACACCGTAGCATCCATCAAGCGTGATATGGGTACCGACAGAGGCCGTACCATTGACGGAAAGAAATATTCACCCCAGCAGATCTCCGCAATGATCCTGCAGAAGCTGAAAGCAGACGCAGAAAGCTATCTGGGAGAAAAAGTATCCCAGGCAGTCATCACCGTACCTGCTTACTTCAATGATGCACAGCGCCAGGCAACCAAGGATGCAGGTAAGATCGCAGGACTGGAAGTAGAAAGAATCATCAACGAGCCTACAGCAGCAGCTCTGGCTTACGGACTGGATAACGAAAAAGAGCAGAAGATCATGGTATATGACCTTGGCGGCGGTACCTTTGATGTATCCATCATCGAGATCGGCGACGGCGTTATCGAAGTACTGGCAACCAACGGTGATACCCACCTTGGTGGTGATGACTTTGACCAGAAGATCATCGACTGGATGGTATCCGAGTTCAAGAACGCTAACGGCGTAGACCTTTCACAGGATAAGATGGCACTGCAGAGACTGAAAGAAGCAGCTGAGAAAGCAAAGAAAGAGCTTTCCTCTGCAACCACCACCAACATCAACCTGCCCTTCATCAGCATGAATGAAAGCGGTCCCCTTCACTTCGACATGAACCTGACCAGAGCTAAATTCGATGAGCTGACCTCAGACCTTGTTGAGAGAACCGCAATTCCCGTACAGAACGCAATGAAAGATGCAGGCGTTACCAACGCAGACCTGGGCCAGGTACTTCTGGTAGGCGGATCCACCAGAATCCCTGCCGTACAGGACAAAGTAAAACAGCTCACCGGCAAAGAGCCTTCCAAGTCCCTGAATCCCGATGAGTGCGTAGCACTGGGAGCTTCCGTACAGGGTGGTAAGCTTTCCGGTGAAGCAGGAACCAACGACATCCTTCTTCTGGACGTAACACCCCTTTCTCTTTCCATCGAGACCATGGGCGGTGTAGCAACCAGACTGATCGAGAGAAACACCACCATCCCTACCAAGAAGAGCCAGATCTTCTCTACGGCAGCTGATAACCAGAGCGCCGTTGACATCAACGTGGTACAGGGTGAGAGACAGTTTGCAAGAGACAATAAGTCCTTAGGACAGTTCAGACTTGACGGCATCGCACCGGCTCCGAGAGGAATCCCTCAGATCGAAGTAACCTTCGATATCGATGCCAACGGTATCGTAAACGTATCCGCAAAGGATCTGGGAACCGGAAAAGAGCAGCATATCACCATCACTGCAGGCTCCAACATGTCCGATGACGATATCGATAAAGCGATCAAAGAAGCAGCAGAGTACGAAGCACAGGATAAGGCCCGCAAGGAAGCCATCGATGCAAGAAACGACGCAGACGCATTCGTATTCCAGACTGAGAAAGCCATGAAAGAAGTAGGCGATAAGCTTTCCGACAGTGAAAAGAGCCCGGTAGAAGCAGATCTTGCAGACCTGAAGTCCTTCCTGGAGAGCACCAAAGATCAGGAAATGAGTGCAGATCAGGTATCCGAGCTGAAAGCAAAACAGGAAAAACTTACCACCAGCGCACAGGCACTGTTCACCAAGATGTATGAGCAGGCACAGCAGGCAGCAGGCGGAGCAGGCGCAGCGGGTGCAGGCCCTGACATGAGCCAGTTCACCGGAGCAGGCGCAGGAGCAGACGCAGGCACCGCAGACAATGCAGATGGCGACGTGGTAGACGGAGACTACCG
>JAIKWF010000050.1 GCA_024685005.1 Lachnospiraceae bacterium | reverse complement strand
CTGATTGCCTGATGCATTGATACTCTTTGCCGAAACACCGGAAAGATCCAGTCGGGTGAGCTTGCAGCCATGCACATCAAGGGTATCCAGCTCACTCATCTCCCCGGGAAGGGTGATCCCGGAAAGATTCGGGCAGGAAGCAACCGTAAACTTTGGCTTATTTTTCCTAGTTCCTACCGGCATCAGATGCATCTGGGATAAATTCAAAGCGGTATTGTTTTTACGTCCACTAAGATCAAAGCTTCCGCAAACAAAATCAGTTTTTGAAAAATCGATAGCCACTCCCAGCCCTTCATTATCCGGGTTACAGCCAAAGCGCATTTCTCTGTACGCAATATTGCCCGGCTTAAAGGAATTCAACTTCGTGCAACCGGTAGCCACCACCAGAGTCCCCTCGCCGTTTTGGGTAAAGTTGTTTTCCAACACCTGACTAAAGTCAAGCTGTGTAACAGGCTGCTTAGCCACATTTACCCTGTGATAGGAAGACTTTCCAAGATTTAAGGACGTAAGCTTTCCCTGTTTAGCGTATGCTGCCGCATCCAGGGAACAATATCTTTGTTTATCTCCAAGGGATACTTTTTCCAAAGCATTTTCAACATTCCAGTCGTCATTCGTAAGATAAATCTCTGAAGCCGGTCCCAGATCCGCATTGGAAAAATCCAATTCCGTCAGTTTTACATTTTCCTTGATTGTCACCTGGCAATAATGCTTCATATTGATGGACGGAGAATCAAAAGGAATAACCCGAAGAAGTCTGGCAGGATCATCAATACGCTCAGGATCCCCCAGATGTAACGTGCTCAGGTTCTTGTTCTTCTCAATACAGATATCTGCCATGACCGTACTACTGTTCCAATAATCCGGTTCATATCCCTCGCTGAATTGGATATCTCTGAAATAGTCTTCATCCTCCGGCATGGTGTCACCATAAAGAAACACATCAGAAAGCTCATTATTATTTTCTACTTCCAGCATCCGAAGCTGATGATCCCCCTGTACCGTTATCCCTGATAACTTGCTGAAATTGTCAATTATACAATTAGTAATCGTCGAATTAACGATTATCAACTTTTGGCAGTTATCACCGACCGTGTTATTCACGCAATCAGAAATAGTTATTTCCCGCAATCGCTTGTCTCTGAAAAAGTTCCCAAAAGTGCTCAGCATTCCTTTTTTTTGATTGCTATCTTCAAAATATATCGGATTGCTAGGATAACCATCCAGTGTCAGGATTGAAGCGTTCGCCGGAAGCGTCAACTCTGTAATATGCAGCTTTCCGTAGCTGCCGTTACAAATCACTTCAATCTCCTGAAGATATTCCATATAATCCATAGAAATATCACCAAGATTTATGTTCAAACTCAGACCCTTCGCTTGGGACTGATTGCTTGTCCCATACTGAATTGTCAGCTTTTTCAAATTTGGAAAGAATCTCAGACAGGAAAGATCCTCAACCGGATACCTCTGCAGATCAAGCTCGAGGCTCGTTATTCCGCGTGCCTTGTTTTCCGTCAATTTGTTATCCGCGCCTGCTATGCTTTTAATAAAATCTTCCGCATTCTGATCAGATCCGAAGAATTCTTCGGAATAATCGATCTGCGTCAGTTCATGCTGGGTCCAGTATTCTGCAGAGGCGATCGTAAACTCTCTGTAAAATGCAAGAATACCATTTGATTTTTCGGTGTTCGTATAAGCATACCCGTCCGGCTCTGCCATTCTCGTCATTTTAATCCAATCGCTACTCTTCATTTCCTTGACATAAAACCAGTCATAGGAATTCGGAACCACCACACCGCTGTTTGGACGAAGCTTTACCACATAGCGATAAGTGCTCCCCTTTTGAAATCTATCATACGCTCCCGTTCCCTGTGAGCTGCACTCAAACCATTTATCGCCATCTGCCAGACACCAGAATCCTTCACCTTCAGTAGTAAACAGTTTTGTGCCGGATACATAGTCATAGGAAGTTGAAAACTGCGTCTTCTTTACGCTCTCACCTTCTCGTCCCATACTGATGTAGCCATCAAAAACTGCACCGACATTTCTCGATCCATCCTGCGCGCTTATTTCATTCGCTGCCGCCTTCGTCACTTCTGCATTAACCGAAGCAGGAAACAGCATAGCAACCGCCATTCCCAACGCTCCCAGTAGCAGCCTTCCTTTTTTCATACCTTTCTTTCCCCTTTCTATTATCTATTTTTTTACGATTCTCATAGCAGGTATGCCTGTCGCAATAGACTTCCTGTATTCATTCTATCAGCGTTTTCCATTGCATTTTCCCATGTTATCCGCTATGATTGTTTGGTGATAGGACAAACATATCAAACAGGGAGGATCAACATGGAAACGATCAAAATCCAATATTTAAACGACGAGATCACAAAGCTTGATTATATCGACGGTAAGTCCGACTGGATCGACCTTCGCAGCGCAGAAGACGTGGAACTGAAAAAAGGCGAGTTCAAGCTGATCCACTTAGGCGTTGCCATGGAGTTGCCTGAGGGTTACGAAGCACATCTCGTTCCCCGCAGCTCTACCTTTAAGAATTTCGGTATCATTCAGACCAATCACTGCGGTATCATCGACCATTCTTACTGCGGTCCCGACGACTGGTGGCGCATGCCGGTCTATGCCGTAAGGGATACCAAAATCCAAAAAAATGACCGGATCTGTCAGTTCCGAATTATGGAAAACCAACCAAAGATCCGGTTCGATCAGGTCGAAAAGTTAGAAGGTGCTAATCGCGACGGTTTCGGTTCCACCGGCAAACAGTGATCTGTTTTATCTGTCGCAAGCCGGGCGTACCACGTCGTGATGTCTTACAAGATCATAGTCACGGCACCACAGCTCCGGCTGCAACGGATCGGTTTTCTGCAGTGTCTTTTTCACATCAATGACCCGCTGATTGGAAGATCCTTTCCACAAAAGCTTCGGGTCTTTTTTTTCTACCACAAATTCTCCGTCTACCACTACATCCACATATTGCATCATGGGATAATGCAAAATGTTTTCCCAGATATCTCCGGTATAAAGCCAGATTGTCTTATTCGGGAACTGTTCTTTGATCTCCGCCATCAGATCCCGCACGCCCACTCTGTTGGCAGGATGCAGGGGATCTCCTCCTGAAAAGGTGATGCCTGATATGTAGTCTTTCTCCAGTTGATCAAAAACCTCTTTTTTTGCTGCCTCATCAAATTCCAGACCGCCGTTGGGATCCCAGGTGATGGGGTTTTGGCACTCTTTACAACAGTGGGAGCACCCTGCCACCCAGAGGACTACCCGCAGGCCGTCTCCGTTCAGCATATCATCATGTGTTATATTGTGGTATCTCATATTGTCCTCTGTTATTCAGTATTATAATTCTGCAACAGTTTTACATGCTTAGTCTTTCCGCGATCTCAGCCATCTTTGCTTCGGAGAGGCGGGTGTCGCCGTGTACTCTCGAGTAAGCCAGATAGCCGTTCATGCGGTCGATCTTTGTAAGGTTTCTGCTTCCGCATTTGGGACATACGTCCATTTCCAGTTCCTGATGACCGCAGTCATCGCAATATGCCAGAGACATGTTCACGCCTTCGTAAAAGCCCATATCCATAGCTCTGCGGATCAATGTCTTGATGGCTTCCAGATTGTAGTCAATGGGATATTTTACATACTGGATCTTGCCGCCGTTGGAAAGCTCCCAGAACCGGTATTCCTTATCCTGCTTCTCAATGGGCGTGATATCCTCCGTCACGTGGCAGTGGAAGCTGTTGGAAACATACTCTCTGTCGGATACGCCTTCCACGATTCCGTATTTTGCCCTGAACTGTTTTACCTGCAGTCCGCACAAATTCTCAGCCGGAGTTCCGTAGATCGCATACAGATGTCCGTCTTCTTCCTTGAACTGTTTTACCTTTTCGTTGATATGCTCAAGCACCTGGATGGCAAATTCTCCGTCCTCCACCAGGGATTTACCGTTATAAAGCTCCTGCAGCTCATTAAATGCGGTAATTCCGAAGGATGCGGTTGCCGTCTTTAAGATGGGTTTGATCTTATCGTGCAGCTGCAGATGTCCGCCCAAAAATCCGCCTTCGCAGTAAGCCAGAGGATTGGTGGATGCCCGCATCTCTCCCAGATAAGCATAGGTTCTGATGTGGAGCTGACGGATCAGATTCAGATAATAGTCCAGCACCTCATAGAAATCCTTATTCTCCTGTCTGGATTTTGCAAGGATCATGGGCAGATGGAGGGATACCGCTCCCACATTAAACCGGCCCACAAATACAGGCTGATCCTGATCATCCGCAGGATACATGCCGCCTCTTTCATACCAGGGTGACAAAAATGCCCTGCATCCCATGGGAGAGATCACCTTTCCGTACTGTTTGTACATGCTGGCGATATAACCTTTTCCCGTCAGGGAAAGCCAGTCGGGATACATGGTCTTGGCAGAACACTCCACGCCGGCATCGAATACGTCTTCCAGCTCTTTTCCCGGTCCGTGAAGGTTTTCATCATAGAGGAATACGATCTTGGGGAAAAGCACCGGTTTTTTGTGATCTTTCTTTCCCTGTCCTTTTCTGCGCACGTTCAGCATGGAGATGGTGGCTTGCTTTGCGAAGCGGGAAGTACCAAGACCTGCTGTAACGGTGATGAAAGGATAGTCTCCTCTGGAGGATGCCACGGTATTGAACTTGTACTCCCATCCCTGGAAGCCCTGTTCAAACTCTCTTACCACATCGGCCCATGCTTCTGCCTGGGCTGTGGTTTCGTCTATTCCCAGTTTTTCATATTTTTCGATGTATTTGTTGTAGGATTTTTCCGCATAAGGCACCAGGATCTTGTCCACTTCCGGTACGGTGAATCCGCCGTACTGCTGGCTGGCTGCGGAAAGAACGATATCCCCGATGACATCAAAAGCCACGTCCAGACTCTTAGGCTCGTTATACCAGATGTTACCCATCTCGAAACCGCCGGATAACACATGGGCCACGTCAAAAAGACAGCAGTTCATGGTATCTCTTCTGGCAGACATATCATGGACATAGATATAGCCGTCTCTGCAGGCCTGGATCTCTTCTGTTGTCATGAAGAATTTCTGATAGAGTTCCTTGTTGAACTGATTAAAGATCAGGCTTCGTTTTGTGGAAACCAAAGCGGAATCCGTGTTGGCGTTTTCCTTATCTCCGATATACATGATGGACTGACTCTTTTTGTACACATCATCCATCATCTTTACGAAATCCTGCTTGTAGTTGCGGTAATCCCGATAGGACTTGGCCACGATGGGCTTTACATCCTCCAGTGCGGATTCCACAATATTATGCATAATGGGGATGGGGATCCTGTCGTCATCCAGCTCATCCACTTTATCCACCACATACTGGCAGATGTGCTTTTTTTCTTCCGGTGTGAATTTGGTCAGGGCTCTGTATGCAGATTTCCCCACGGCATCAATGACTTTCTGTACATTGAAAACCTCCAGACTCCCGTCCTTTTTGATCACTCTCACATCCTTTTTCGGTCGAAAGGAAGCTCCGTAATCAATTTCACTTTCTTCTTTTTTTTCTTTTTCAAGCAGCTCCGCCATCTGACGATCTCCTCCCGTTCGGCTTAACCGGGGTATTCCCCTGTTTTACTGTATTATCAATAGATTTTGTTGTCATCGCGCATTCAGACAACTATATCTTGTGGTCGCCATATTAGTATATAAAAATCGGGGCAGACTGTCAAGACGGACCCATGCCGTTTTTTTCAGTATTTTTGCGGATTTAAGCCGTTGTATTCGTCAAAGAGCTTCAGACACGCCTCCCGGTCTGTTTTGATCAGATAATCCTCCAATCCTCTTCGGCCGCCGAACTTTTGATCAAAGAGCTCATCCCGAAATCCGATATCTGCATTATCCGCTATGGTACAGCCGTAATATACCCTGTCGATATTGGCCCAAAGGCAGGCCGCAAGGCACATGGGGCAGGGTTCCCCCGTGGTATAGATCTCGCACCCCTTAAGGTCGTGGGATCCGATGGTCCTCTCTGCCTTTCTGATGGCGTTGATCTCTCCGTGGGCGGTGGAATCGATGCCGGAAAGCACCGTATTATGCCCTTTTGCCAGGATCTTTCCTTCTTTGACGATGACGCTTCCGAAGGGGCCGCCGTGTCCGTTGTGGATCCCGCTCCTTGCCTCGTCGATGGCCATCTGCATATATTTGTTTTGCGCCCTGTAATCACAATCCGGCGCCTGTATCAGCTGTTTTTCTGTTTCCTGATGATTCGTTTTTGTCATATTATCCTCTGCTTTCAATTCTCTTTTAATACTGTGAAATGGCATCCTTCAGGTACTGAAGATAAGCCTCTTTTACGCTTTCCGGCTGCAGGATCCGGATCTTTCCGGAAAATCCCGTAAGCCATCCGTAAAAAATCGGAGACAGGGATACCTGCACTCTGGCAGAATACAGATCCTCTTCCCGTTTCCGAAGGGAGATCTCTTTTCCAAACCGGTCGATGACCACTCCGATCATATCCTCCGGAAAAGTCAGGGTAAGGGTTTCCTGCTCCCCTGCATACATACTGAAATCCCGTTTTACCACGTCTGCCGGATTCACAGCTCCCGTCACGTCGCTGCCTTCTCTTTTTTCCTCCAGAATGCTGATGTCCTTCATCTTGTCCACGCGGTAATACTTGGTCTGGGCTGCTTCACTGTCATATGCGATCAGATAATAATATTCATCTTTCCAGATCAGGAAAAAAGGACTGATCCGGTAGATCTTTGCATTCCTTCTGGCGTGAAGCTGCTTGTCCGTTCCCCAGGAAAAATAAGTAAAGGCGATCTTTTTATGATCCATAATGGCCATGTGGATCCTGTCCACATTTTCCAGAATGCCTTCTCCCGCATTCTTGATCCGTTCTACCCACACCTGTCTTTGAAGCTGCTTTGCTTCATGAACACTGGTCATGGAGGAAAGCTTGTCAATGATCTCCTTTGTTTTGCTCTGGCTGATAAATTTGCAGGCCAGCACCGCATCTGCCAGCATCTTCAGCTCCGCCATTTCAAACTCTCTGCTTTCCAGATAATAGCCGCTGATTTTTCCCTTCCGGATCTTTACGGGATATCCGAAATCCTCCAGCGCATGGATGTCCGTATAAATGGTCTTTCTCTCCGCTGCGATCCCCTCTCTGTCAAGATAGTCTATGAGCTCTTTGGTCGAGACAGGGTGTTTTTCATCACTTTTTTCCTGCAGAATTTTCAGAATATATAAAAGCTTCAGCTTCTGGTTTTCCGATTTTGCCATAACTGCTCCTTTTCCGAAAAATTATAAAAAGCAGGCGCCGCGGCACCTGCTTTCCCAGTCATCATATATGTCCCGAAAGGTTGTTTCAGGCCTTACTCTCTGCCGCTTCCTTCGCCGGCTCGCCTGCTTCAAGTGCTGCCTTGGCATCCTTTGCCTTACGCCACTTTACACCTACGATAAATCCGACTGCTCCCACAATGACGATGATCACCATGAGCAAAATATAGGACAGAAACGAGTTCAAAAACAGGATCAGGTTGTTCATAGTAATGCAAAACCTCCGCTTACAGTTTTTTCAAATGCTCACAATAATCTTACTTCAATCCCCTGATAAAGTCAATGGAAGAAGTTATCACTCCCTGCTCTTTGTCGCCATGGCAGTTTTCTGCCCTTCTGCCACGCCTTCGGAGCTTTCGGGGATGAACAGGATCTTTACGGTATAGAACATGATCCGAAGATCCATCATCACAGACCTTTGATTGATATAAACAAGGTCCAGTTTCAGCTTATCAAGGGGCGTGGTATTGTACTTGCCATATACCTGGGCATAGCCCGTAAGGCCGGCTTTTACTTTCAGACGCATGGAAAACTCGGGGATCTCTTTTTCGTACTGCTCTGCGATCTCCGGCCGCTCCGGTCTGGGACCTACTATGGTCATATCCCCTTTCAGGATATTGAAAAGCTGGGGAATTTCATCCACACGGAATCTTCTGATCACGTGGCCCACTTTGGTGATGCGGTCATCATTTTCCGTGGCCAGCCTGGCGCTTTTTTCGGAGTTTTCCTTCATACTGCGGAATTTGTAGATCTGAAAGATCTTTCCACCCTGGGTCAGTCGCATCTGCTTATAAAATACGGTTCCTCCGTCTTCGATCTTGATGGCCAGCGCTGTCAGCAGAATAAAAGGAGAAGCGATCAAAAGCGCGATGAGACAAAGTACAATGTCCAGCCCTCTTTTTACAATGGGATAATACCAGGTCACTTCCGTCTTTTTGTTGCGAAGATAGGGCGTATCAAAAAAGTGTGATACTTCACAGCTTCTGACATTGATATCCGCAAAATCCATGGAAAAATGAACATCGATGGAAAGGGACATACAATAGCGGTAGATCCAGTCTCTGATGTGCGTTTCCACTTCATGGACATACACATCCTGGCAATCTTCCAGCGCTTTTCTGATCTTCCACCGCTCGGAGTCCTGGGGATAGCATCCCAGGATCTTATACCGATAGGAATAGCTTTTCATTTTATCCATCAGCTGATGGTAGGAATCGTTGCCGTATATAATGACCACTCTTCTGGGTTCGTCGAACCTGGCATGAAGCCTGTTCAATACAAAGATCACACAGGAGATCAGAAAGATCTGCAAAAGGTATCCCACCACAAAGATGGTAACCTTGATCCTTTCAAAATTGTGGAACCAGAAAAAAGCTGCGCCAAACAGCGCTGCATTGGCGATGCCATATGAAAGCGTCTGGGAAAAGGCAAGCTCCACCAGATGGTACATACCGATCTTCTGCGCCTTATACATTCTGGCAAACACATAGTAAACGACACAATACATGATACCGACGGTGATCAGGGTTCTGATACCCATGTACCCTTTTTTCCAGCCGGCTCCTACATTTACATACCAGAGAATGACGGCAGAAACGAAAGCGATCACAACGCCGGTAACGGAATAAATATTCCGTATCAGGTTTTTCACTTCTTCCTTACTCATTTCGTCAAACCCTCATCTATCAGCAGATCCTCTCCGTCTGCGGCGGCGGTGGCAAGCTGATCGCAGCGTTCGTTCCCGGGATTGCCGTCATGGCCTTTTACCCAGACAAACTCCACCTCATGCTGACTCTTGGCAGTTAGCAGCCGCTTCCAAAGATCTGTATTTTTCACCGGCTTTTTGCCGGCATTTCTCCATCCGTTTTTGATCCAGCCGTCGATCCAGTGATCGTTAAAAGCCTTCACCAGATACTGGGAATCGGAATAAATCGTAACGCTGCAGGGCTTTGTCAATGCTTCCAGTCCCGCAATGGCTGCCATCAGCTCCATCCGGTTATTGGTGGTCTTCTGATAGCCCGCACTTCGCTCCGTCTCATGCAAAACGCCTTTTGCGTCCACATACTGCAAAAGCACTCCGTATCCTCCCGGGCCCTCCGGATTGCCTCTGGCTGACCCGTCTGTGTAGATCGTAACTTTCATAGTTTCCCTCTGTCATTTATTTTCAAACCAAGTGAAAACGATTGTATCATCTTTTCCCGTTTATCACAACTATTTCCATTCGCCGGTCTGTAAAAAATGCTCCGCCCGCGCATTGGCTTTGTCTATGATCTGCTCATCATAACCCATAACGGAAAGAAGGCGGATGGCGTTTCTGCTGCCCGCACGGCCCTGCCGCAGCTTATAATCAAAGCATACATCATCTCCCCTGATCTCTTCCCGGAAATGATAGTTTTCAAAACAACTCTCCAAAAGCTCCGTCAGCTCGATATCATGGGTTGCCGCGAAGCAAAAGGCGCCGGACTTTGCAATGCTTTCCAAAATCTGGGTGGAGGCCGAGATCCGCTCCACGGTATTGGTGCCCCGCAGAACCTCGTCCACAAAGCACATTACGCTTCTGCCATGTGTTTTGGCATCATCGGCGATCCGTTTCAGGGATTCGATCTCTACGATAAAATAGCTCCTGCCGCCGGAAAGATCATCCCTTAAGGCCATGGAGGTACACACTCTGTAAAAACCGGTAATATATTCTCTTGCCGGCACGATCCCCAGCGACTGGGCCAGGATCTGGGCTATGGCAACGGTCTTTAAAAAAGTGGACTTGCCGGAGGCATTGGATCCCGTCAAAAGCATATTTCCTTTCGGCGCCACATCGTTAGCCACCGCTTCCTTTACAAGGGGATGATACAGCTCTTTTGCGGAAAATCTCTCCTTCTCGTTTTCCGCAGCCCCGGTCTCTGCCCAGCAATAGTATGGCAGGGAAGCAGCAAACTCCCCTGCACTGATCATGGCTTCGATATATCCCAGATCGTCCATCATGGCGATCATTTCTTTTTCTTCCTGCCTGACAGTTTTCAGCATGGAATAAAACTTCATGATATTCAGATGCAGTCCCATCCGAAGATAATCCATCACCACATCCATGGGATTGGAGCTTAATTGATCTCCTCCCGTCAGGAAACCGGAAAAACGTTCAAAGGAGCGAAACTTTTCCCTCCGCTCCCGAATCCTGTCGCAGATCTCACGTATCTCTTCAATACCGCAGCTTTCAATCCCCTTTGCCTGCACAAGGAGCCTTAAAAGATAGGAAAAAGTGGTAATGTAAGGACTGATCTTTTCCTTCTCCCGAAAGTAGGTGATAAAATTAAAGATCAAAAGTCCGATGAGGCAAAACAGCCCTACGCTCCCGTTGAAAAACATAAGGATCACGGATGCGATCATCAGCCCGATCACACAAATATCCGTGGCTGGGCTTTTGTAGTCCAAATCCCGGATCAGATCCAGATAATCTCTTACGGAATATTTCCCGCTTCTTCCGATACCCGCAAAATACATCTGCAGTCGGATCCGCTCCTCTTCATGTCCTGAAAAGTACTCGATCAGCTTTCGTCTGTTTTGCAGCTCCTCCGGATCGAAACAGCTTGTTCTCAGAATGCGGTACAGCTCCTCTTCTCCCGCTGCGCTAAAGCAACGGTCGATCCGAAGAAACAACCTTTCAAAATCAAGATCGTTGCAGGTGATATCATCTAAGATATACGTATCCTGCGATGCGGAAGGCTCCTCCAAATGGCGCTCCATGGACAGAAGGCGCTCAACCGGATACTGCTTTTCCGGCCGTTTGCCGTATTCGTTTTTCAGTTTTGCCAAAAATCGTTGTCTGCTCTGTCTCTCCCGGATCAGGTTTGCGATCACCCAGAATAGAAAAAGGATCAACATCACAGCCAATAAGATCAGATATTCCATTTGTATCCTGCCCGGTTTATGCCTTCATCAAGCGGTTTGCGATCTCGTTTGCTTTATCGTAGATCTCTTCTTCCGAAGTGCCTACATAGAATCTGCCGTGATCGTACAGAATATTTCCGGCGATCATGGTCATAACAACATTCTGCTTGCTGCCGCTGTAAACAATGTTCTTGGGAATGTTTGCAAGAGGCTGCATATTGGGCATTCTCAGATCGATCATAATAAGATCCGCATATTTCCCGGCAGCCAGTACATCGCTGTCGTTAAGGCCCATAGCCCTTGCGCCGTTGACGGTAGCCATCTTCAAAACCTCCGCTCCGTCTACGGAGGAAGCATCCTTGTCCGTCACCTTGGCAAGGCCGGATACAAGGAACATTTCCCTGAACATATCCAGGCAGTTATTGGATCCCGCCCCGTCTGTTCCGATGGCTACAGGCACGCCGGCTTTCATAAATTTGCTGATGGGGGCAATGCCGCTGGCCAGCTTAATGTTGGACGCAGGATTGGTCACCACCGTAAGATTCTTTTCTTTGCAGATCCGGATATCCTCATCACTTACATGTACCATGTGGTAGCCGCCGCCGCCGAAATCATAAGCCCCAAGATCAGCCCAAAGCTGTGTAGGCGTTTTTCCGTAGCGTTCCATGCAGCCCTGCACTTCAGTCAGTGTTTCGGAATTATGGGTAAAAAACGGAGCCTTGTACTTTTGTACCATGGCTGCGATCTTTTCCATCAGCTCCAGAGAGCAGGTATACTCCGCATGAGCTCCCAGCATATAGGAGGAAAGATCATTTTTCCCGTTCAGTTTCAGGAAACGCTCTTCCATCACCTCCGGCTCGGGGCCGAAATTATTGATGCCTGAAACCTGCACATTTCTCATACCGCAGTCCGTAAAGGCTTCCAGTATGGTCTCCGGTGTCAGATACATATCAAATACTGCGGTAACGCCGCTGGTAAGGTATTCCAGCACCGCCAGTTTGGTAAGCTCGTAGCAATCTTCCCCGGTCATTTTTGCTTCAACGGGAAAGATGTTCTTTTCCAGCCATCCCTGCAGCGGTTCATCGTCTGCGCAGGAGCGGAACAAAACCATGGCTGAATGGGTGTGAGCATTTTTAAATCCCGGCATCAGCAGATTGCCTTTGCAGTCGATCTCCCTGTCAAACACAGGTGCCTGGGCACCCAGCTGATGCAGGATCTCTTCTTTGGACTGTCCGCCCACATACAGGATCCGTTCTCCTTTTACCCAAAGTTCCTGATTTTCCTGTACCTGAACCGGGTCCTGCATGGTAAGAACCCGGGCGTTGTAAAATCTGATGTTCATGTTTTTTCCTTTCTTTTCACGCGTCTCCCTGTCTCTGCACCGCTAACTGTGAACTTTTGTCAGGCTCCCAGATGATCCGGTCCGAAGCTCTTTGGCAGGAGCTGTTCCAATGTGTAGCTTTCATATTCATCGATACTCTTTGCAACGATCACCTGAAAACTTCCCGGATCGCAAAACTCCCGCATAACCTGCCGGCAGATCCCGCAGGGGTAGGCAAAACCGTCGGGCGCATCCCCCGCAGGGCCCCCTGTTATGGCAATGGCCGTAAATTCTTTTTTCCCTTCACTGACGGCTTTGAAAAACGCTGTCCGCTCAGCGCAATTGGTTGCCCCGTAGGATGCATTTTCGATATTGCATCCCCGTATGATGCTCCCTTCTTTCGTCAAAAGAGCGGCTCCAACCGCATAGTGAGAATAGGGGCTGTAGGAAGCTTTCCTTGCCTGCAGGGCTTCTTCGATCAGTTTTATAATGCTGCCTTTCTCCATAGGTTGCATCTCCTTTCAACCTGTCCTTCTTCCTCTTTTTTGCTCTGTCCGGGATCAGATTTCCCCAAACCGGAGGATACTCTCTGTCAGCAGCTTTTTGAACAGCGGTGCTGCCGCATCTGCTGCCGCCTGTACATCCTCGTGCTTTAAAGGCTCAGCGGAAAGACCGGCTCCCGGATTGGAAATGCAGGAAATACCGCAGATCCGCATGCCCATATGGTTTGCAGCAATAGCTTCCACTGTGGTAGACATTCCCACCGCATCTGCTCCCAGGATCCCTGCCATTCTGACTTCCGCAGGAGATTCGTAGCTGGGGCCCGTAAACTGAATGTAAACACCTTCCTGAATGGGAATACGCTCATCAATGGATACCTGTCTGATAATGTCGGAAAGCTCTTTGTCATAAATGCTGCTCATATCAGGGAAACGAACGCCCAGATCCGTATCATTGGGACCAATGAGAGGATTGGGTACGAAGGATGCGATATGATCTTTGATCAGCATCAGATCCCCTGCTCCGAAGGATTTGTTGATACCGCCGGATGCATTGGTCAAAAACAGGATCTTCGCTCCCAGCTTAGCCATCAGTCTTACGGGAAGGACCACATCGCTCATCTGATAGCCCTCATAGTAATGCACCCTTCCTTTCATGCAGATCACCGGCACATCTCCGATGTAACCCATGATATATTTTCCCGCATGTCCGGGAACGGTGGATACCGGGAATCCGTCGATCTGGCTGTAATCGATCTCGCAGACCACATTGCTCATGGTGTCCGCAAAATCTCCCAGTCCCGAGCCTAATACAACGGCAACCTTCGGCACAAAGTCCGTCCTTGCTCTGACACTCTCATAACAACTCTGCAATTTTTTGCTTACTTCATTCATCCTGAATACCTCCTGTGGTTTGATCTATATAATCTGTAAAATTGAAAATCAATATCATCGTTTGCCTGCGGCATAATCCTTCAGCTTCTGCCAGGAAGCTCCCTGATCGGGTTTAAACCATCCGTCTTTGTTGGACAACACATAGTACTGGAACCGGATCCCCGATGCATTTACATTATTGCTGTTTTTGGTGGGATAATCCTTCCGCCATGCCTGTCCGTCATAAAACAGGGGATCGGACTGCTGTTCATTCATAAAGGCCGCATAATAAACCGTATAGAGCTTATGCTTTTCCGAAGGGGCTGTATAAGTTCCTGTATACCCCAGTCCCACAATGAACAGATAGGGCTCATAGCCCGAGGTTTCCCGCACCTTTTTTGCAAATTCGCTGTTGTAAGCCTGTACATCACCGTTGGCATTTAATGCCTTACAATCCGGCAAAATGGATTTATTTCCGTTAAAACCGTCCGTGGAATACCCTACATCCGCAGCATAGTACTCGGACAGATTGGCCTGGGCCGATTCCAGCATCGCCCTTGCCACCAGCATGTCCTGACTCTCTTTTGCCCTGTCAATATATCCCAAAAGTGCAGGCACCAAAAAAGCTGCCAGGATCGCCAGGATCACAAGCACCACGATCAGCTCCACCAGGGTAAAACCGTTTGCATTCAGTTTTCTTTTTTTCATCATTTGTTTTTTCATAGGCCTGTGTTTGGTTACTTCACATTAAGATTACTCTACATCCTGCCGGTTTGTCCACATTTAACTTTATCCGTAGTTATCTGTATATACAAGGCGGTCTTCATCGTTAACCCGCTCCGTATCATAGCTTCCGTCCACAATGGCGCGGACAAAATCCTCTCCCCCGACACCGATCGCCTGAACATCCATGTGCAGGCTTTTTCTTACATCCGTCAGGGTCAGATCATCAAGGAAAACCTCTTCTCCCATCCTGAGCATATTGCCGGGGATCAGCAAAACCTCTCCCAGATCTTCTCCCGCCTCCTGTTTTTCCTTAAGCTGGGCGATCAGATCTCCGGCGGTGATCAGCCCCGTAACGGTTATGGTCTCTCCGAAAAAGTCATTTCGTATGCAGTGGACTTTTACAGTCAGTCCCGGGTAAGCCTGCTCTAACTTTTCTCCGAACCCCTTCAGGGTAGGATAAGGCAGCCTCCCTGTTGCCACGGAAACCGTGCGCGGCTTTTGAAAGCCTTTTCCGGCCTTTACTGATCCGGAGGCATCGTTTTTTCTCCGTTCCAGTTCTTCCTCAAACTCCTGGATCAGCAGCCGCATCATGCCCACGCCGTTTTCAAGCTGGAGATACCCGTCGTACCGTTCCTCCTCCGGGAAATCCCGGCCTGCCAGAATGTACCATTCATCGGATGCATGGATAAAATGCAGACCCCAGTGATCATACAGTTTCTTTTGCCAGGACTCGATCAGGTCTATGACCTTACCGGCTTCCTCTCCGTCAAATAATGTCAGCGGACAAAGACCATCTCTGTATTTCGTGATCCCTGCCGGCACCACGGAAACGCTTCGCATAAAGGGAAGGTAACAGGACAGATCCGAAATAGTCCGCTCCAGGGCCGGTCCGTCGTTATATCCCTTGCACAGCACCACCTGCCCGTTCATCTCCACATGCCCTTCGTAGAGCTTATCCAGAAAGCGGAGCTTTTCTCCCGCAAACCGGTTATGGAGCATCTTACACCGCAGCTCAGGGTCTGTCGTTTGCACCGATATATTAATAGGAGCAAGACCCATGCGAATGATCCGGTCCACATCTTCATCCGTCATATTGGTCAGGGTAATATAGTTTCCCTGCAAAAAAGAAAGTCTGGAATCATCATCTTTAAAATACAGCGTCTCCCGCATTCCCGGAGGCATCTGATCAATAAAGCAGAAAATGCATTTATTGGAGCAGCTTTTGTAATCGCTCATCAGATCGTTTTCAAACTCGATGCCAAGGTCATCATCTTCGTCTTTTTCGATCTCCAGCTCCCACTGCTCGCCGTTTTCCTTTTGAATCAGGACAACGATGTATTCTTCCTTGATCATAAAGCGGTAATCAAAAACATCACGGACAGGCTGATCATCAATGGTCAACAAAATATCGCCGGGCTCTATCTCCAGCTCCTCTGCGATAGATCCCGGGATCACGGTTTTTATCCGATGTTCATATACACGCTTTGCCATGATTCCTTCCTTCCTGCTTTCCTTTCCATTGTACTATAAATAAGGGATTTATGCTACAAAAAAAGGGACAGCCGCAGATGCAGCCGCCCCGAAAAATAAGTCAGTAATGTCTTCCGTTTTACAGGAAAATGTATTTGCAGACAAAGAGCACTGCCAGTACATACATAAGAGGAGTGATCTTCTTTGTCTTACCGCAGCAAAGATTGATGATCACATAAGAGATCACGCCGATGGCGATACCCTCGGAAATGGAATACATAAGGGGCATTGCCACGATGCAAAGGTAAGCCGGGATGGCTTCTGTCAGATCATTGAAATCAATGTCCGTTACAGCGCCCATCATCAAAAAGCCTACAAAGATCAGGGCCGGTGCCGTAGCAAATCCGGGAACCGCGGTGAAAATAGGTGCCAGGAAAATGGAAAGCAGGAATAAAAATCCGGTTACAACAGATGCAAGACCTGTTCTTGCGCCTTCTCCCACGCCGGCAGAACTCTCTACGAAAGTGGTGGTGGTGGAAGTACCAAAGAGTGCACCCGCACTGGTTGCAATGGCATCTGCCAAAAGCGCCTGCTTGATACGGGGAAGCTTTCCGTCCTTATCCAGCATATTTGCCTTGGTAGCCACACCGATGAGGGTTCCCAAGGTATCAAACATATCCACAAAAAGGAATGCAAACAGAACCACGATAAAGTTTACGATATCCACACTGGCAAAGTCCGCTTTGAATACCTGACCGAAGGTCTGGCCGATGGCACCAAAGTTGGTCATGCCGAAAGCAGGATACAAAGAATAATATCCCGCATCAGGTGTTACCACATAGATACCTGCAGCCTGTGCGATCATACCCAGTACCCAGGTAACGATGATACCGATAAGAATGGAGCCGCGCACCTTTTTGATATACAGGATTGCTGTAACAAACAGACCGATCAGGGCAAGGAGCGCGCAGATTCCTTCGGTGGAAAATGCGGAACGGAAATTTACATAGGAAACCAGGGTGGAATCATTGTTTACTACAATGTGCGCACCCTGCAATCCGATAAATGCAATAAACAGACCGATACCGGCGCTTACACCCTTTTTCAGGGTCAGCGGAATGGCGTTGAAAATTGCCTCACGCACACTGGTAAGAGACAGGATGATAAAGATGATACCTTCCGCAAAAACAGCCATCAGTGCTACCTGCCAGGAATATCCCATGGCACCGCAAACGGTGAACGCGAAGTATGCATTCAGACCCATACCGGGAGCCAGTGCAAAAGGATAATTTGCCATCAGCGCCATACACATGGTGCCGACGAAGGAAGCCAGTGCAGTAGCGATGAGCACTGCCGTTGCATCCATACCCGATGCAGACAAAAGACTGGGGTTTACGGCCAGAATATAGGCCATGGTCATGAAGGTGGTGATACCTCCCAGCACTTCCGTTTTCACGGTTGTGCCGTTCTCTTTGAGTTTGAACATTTTCTCAAGCATTTCTTTTCCTCTTTCTTATTTAGATTTATCTTTTCAAAAGCAGTATTTCCCCGATCCCTGCTTTTGTAAGAACCAAATAATTAGCAATTGCTTACTTTCCCTCATAAGTGATGACAGACTCCACGTCATAGCCCTTCAGCTTTTCTCTGCCATTCAGCCCTGCCAGCTCCATTAAAAAGATCACCTTTACAACTTCGCCGCCCAGCTCTTCGATCATCTTGATGCTGGCTTCAATAGTGCCTCCCGTAGCGATCAGATCATCCACTACTACCACCTTCTGTCCCGGCTTAATGGAGTCCTTGTGCATCTCAACAGTGGCACTGCCGTACTCAAGGTCATAGCTTTGCTCAATGGTCTCTAAGGGGAGCTTGCCTTTTTTACGCACGGGTACAAATGCCTTATGCAGCTCATAAGCAATAGGCACACCAAACATAAATCCTCTGGATTCGGTTCCCACCACAACGTCGAAGTCCACGCCTTCCAGTTTTTCCATCATGCCGTCAATGGCAAGCTTTAATCCATCCGCATCACCGATGACGCTGGTCACATCCCTGAAAATAATGCCGGGTTCCGGAAAATCCGGAATCGCTCTTACATAGTCCTCAATCTTTTTCATATAAACCTCCTTTTGCCTTTCACAGTATGATATGTACAAGCAAGAAAATGTTTATTTTCTAATAGAATCGCTCCCAGGGGAAAATCAAAATGTAAAAGGTAATTATCACGCAAGTAATCACGAATACAACCGCAAACCTTTCCAACTATACATCACCGTGTCTCCATCAACTTCTTCATCCCCTGGTTCAGGCCGCTGACCGTCAGTTTGTACATGGGAAGGAGCTGCCCGATGGCGGTCTCCGCCTCTCTCCAGGGTGCCCTTCTGGGTGCCATCTTCGGATTCATCCAGATGATCTTTTTATAATGGCTCTTCAAAAGATTCAGCCAGTCCCAGCCGGAAAGACCTCCGTTGGGGCCTCTGTAATTGCCCGTGGTGGAATACAACTCCTCCGGTGCCATGGCCGCATCTCCTACGATGATCACCTTGTAATCCGAACCGAGATTTCGGAACATCCAGTCCGTATCCACCCAGTCTCCGTTTTCACACTCCGGTGTTTTATAGACCTTAGAGTAAATACAGTTATGGAAATAGTAACACTTCACATCTTTGAAGTGATTGGACTTGCTCACCGTCTGAAAGAGTTCGTTCACCAGGCTGGAATAAGGGATCATGGTTCCGCCGGAGTCCATAAGTAAAAGAAGCTTTACTGCATTTTTTCTCGGCCGCATCATCTCGATCTGCAAAAGGCCTCCCCGGTTACAGGTCTTATGGATGGTCTCGTCAATGTCCAGCTCTGTTTTTGGAATATCCAGTTTGGTGGAAAACTGCCGCAGCCTTCGAAGGGCCATTTGGAACTGTCTGTTTTCCAGCACCCTGTCGTCTCTGAAATCCCGAAACTTCCTGGCTCCCACCACCTCAAATGCGGATTGATAGCCGCTGGCACCGCCTACTCGCACGCCGCCGACATAATTGCCCGCATTGCCAAAGGGTGTGGCACCCGCCGTACCGATCCAGAAGGAACCTCCGTTATGCTCCTCTGTCTGATCCTTCAGACGCTGCTTAAACTTCGTTTCCACATCCTCTTTATCGATCTTCATCTCATCGGCGCTGTGTCTGTTGGCCCACTCTGTATCACGGTCCGTTTTGGCCAGCTCATCCTGCAGCTCTTTTTTATCCAGCCACTTCAGCATCTGCTGGGTCACTTCCGTATCCTTCTGTGCCCCCTTGAAGCATTCCTCAAAAGCCGTATCAAACTTATCAAAGTCTGTCTCGCTCTTTACCAGGATCATTCTTGCCAGATAGTAAAAATCCGTAAGCTGGGATCCTGCAAGCCCCTGATTCAGTGCTTCCATTAGGGTCATCCATTCCGTCAGACCGATATGCAGTTCTTTTGCCCTCAGCTCATAGAAGAAATTGAGGAAGGCCTCCCCGTTATTGTATGCCATACATGATCATCCTTTTTCTTTTTCGATCATCCCCGGATCCTGCACCTCTTTCTCCGTGCAATTTTATCATCTGGGTGCATGTGCTATGGTTTCCAGATCCTCGTCTTTCTTGACCACAACGCCCACAAAGGGGAGTTTTTCACGGATCTGCTCCGCCGGGATCCCTGCGATCTGCAATGCATTGATCCAGTCGATCAGCTCAGATGTACTGGGCTTTTTGCGGATCTCACGCTGAGAACGGATCCAGTAGAATACGTCCATGGCATTTTTAAGGAGATTATCCTCCACATTGGGATAATGGCTTCTTACAATCTCAGCCATCAGTTCCTCTCCCGGGAACTCAATATAGTGGAAAATGCAGCGGCGAAGGAACGCATCCGGCAGCTCTTTTTCCGCATTGGATGTGATGATCACAATGGGTCTGGTTTTTGCTTTAACCGTACGTTTTGTCTCATGGATATAAAACTCCATCTGATCAAGCTCCCACAAAAGGTCATTGGGGAACTCCAGATCTGCCTTATCGATCTCATCGATCAAAAGGATCACCTGCTCATCGCTTTCGAAAGCCTCTCCCAGCTTACCCAGTTTAATATAGCGTGCAATATCATCCACACCCTCTTCACCGAACTGTCCGTCGTAAAGTCTCTGGATGGTATCATACATATACAGACCATCCTGTGCCTTAGTGGTGGATTTGATGTTCCAGATGATCAGCTTCTTTCCCAGACTGTCTGCCACTGCCTGGGCCAGCATGGTTTTACCGGTTCCCGGTTCTCCCTTTACCAAAAGCGGTTTTTGCAGAGCCATGGCAATGTTCACTGCAGCCAGCAGTTCCTGACTTGCCACATACTCAGCC
>JAIKWF010000024.1 GCA_024685005.1 Lachnospiraceae bacterium | reverse complement strand
CTGCGCCCTAACTTTTGCCCATAATTTAATTCAAGGCTAAAACATGTATCCTCTCTTTTCACATCATCTTATAAGCTACAAACTCCTGAAACCGCGGCAGGATCAGGGATATGCTTCCGTATACTGACGTATCGATCACGCCTTTTCGTTCCAGCCTGTCCCTGTAAACAGAAAACTTCTGTGAAGTCATATCCAGTTTTTCCCGAATCTCCTTCACCTGCATGGTTTCTTTTTCCGCCATAGCACATACAACTTCCTGATCGGTTGCTGAAAGCTCCGACCAAATCTTGTCATATGCATATTCCCGCAGTGCATGATCATACTCGGGAAGAATCTCCGGCAAACTCTTTTTCTCCCTTTCATCCCAGTACAAATATCCTAACATTTGGAATGCAAAGGAATACCCTTTTGTAAGCTTAGCCATTTCGGAAGCATCCGACAAAGGAAGCTCCAGGTTCTTTCTATACTCTTCTGCCATAAGCATTGTGTCCAGCGGCTTCAGTACAATCTTCGGCGCACGATATAAAAATGTCAGCTGCTTATCATTTTGAAGATCATAGATTTCATCATACAATCCGGTCATGATCAGGTAGATCGGGTACTCTTTGCGGATCAGGTTTTGATAAACAGCCGCAAAACTTTTTATATGCTCATTGCTGGTAACCTCGTCTATGGTAACAAGTAGCTTTTTCCCTGCCTTTTTAATTGCATCCAGCATGGTGCGCAGCTGTGTCTCCGCTTCCGGGGAAGGCCCTTCATTTCGCACAGCAATATTGATCCCCAATACATTGACGCTCAGATCCGCTTTCTTGAAGATATCCTTCAAATCCTTTTGCGTCGCCAGTCTTGATACAAGGGCACTGATCATATCCGATCCCGGCACAAGATCGATCACGATCCAATCTCTGTTTTCAAAATACTCGGACAGCTCCGTCAAAAGCACTGTTTTTCCGGAACCTCTGATACCGGTGATCATGTACACCGTTGTAGGAGACGGATCTGATTCAAAATCTCCCGTAATACGGACCGTTTCCGCCAGTCGCGACACATAGCATCCCGGCTTTTTCCCGAAAAGAATCGTAAATGGATTGTTTTTTTTCATACTTTCACCTTTTATAACTTCCGTTCACTTTTATAACCTCTTTATAACTTTCAAGTGCTTTTATAAGTTCTTTATAACTTTTATATTATTTTATAACTCCTTTATAACTTTGTAAACAAAAAAATAACACCGGCCTTCGGCAGGTGTTATTATAACGTACTGTGTTCTCCGGTCTCATACTCCGAAACCATGCGAAGGATCTCTTTGGCGTATTCCGGATAGGACGCCACGATCTCCTTGATCTGCTCTCTGGCAGCGGTGGCATTCTTTGTATTAAAGTCCAGACGCTGACGGATCTTCTGTCTGCGAAGGATCAGCGCGTGCCGCACCTCCACCATCTCTTTGGGATCCAGCAGGGCTTTTGCCTGATGAAGCCAGATCAGGGGATCATAAAAATGATAGGAGTTTAAGATCTTAACCAGCTGCTCCTGAGAATAGGTCATCTCCTTGCAGTCGTCTTCGAACTTTTCCCGCTCCGATTTTTCTTCCGCATACTTTTCCCGCAGCTTTTCCAGCTCTGCCGCGGAGGCAATGCCGAATTTCATATAGAAATACTCCAGCAAGTTGGTATTGTTGACATAGCGGATCTTCACCCGGTTCTGCAGCAAAATCACTTTATTCAGGCTCCGGGAGGATCTGGTCTTTTCCTTCACTGCGTCCAGATAATACATATAAACTGCCAGCAATGCGATGGCTCCGATGGCACCTGCCAGGATAAATCCCACTTTGGTATTCATCCCAAATCCCAGCTGCATGATCAAAAGGATCACCACGCAGGAGATCAGGGAGATCAGTATGATCTGGGTCATCCCCCGCAGATTGTTCATGGCGTTCTCCGCTTCGCTGCGCCGGAAGATGCAGGCCTGCTTTTCTCCCTCCAGGCGCCGCAGGTCGCCGCGGATCAGACTTTGATATTCTTCCGCCTCTTTCATACGCCGGACGCCTTCATCCGCATCGTCTTCCAAAAGCTGCATCCGCTTAAAGTCTTCATCGGACATGCGGTTCTTTTTTTCTTCATATTGCTTCTTATCGGTGGCCAGATGCAGGATCGCCTGGGCGTGCTTCTGAATCTCCTGTTTGTCCACACTGTCTATGTATTCCAGCTCCTCAATATCCTTCAGGTAACTGTTCACCGTCTGGTATTCCCCATTGCAGGCATCGATCTGCTTTGTGGCATCTGCCATCTGCTCTAAGAGGCTTTCGATATAGCGCTTTCGCTCATAGGAATCCGCCAGGTTCACATCCTCGGCGCCTATAAGGTACTGTTCGACGATCTCCTGCTCTTCCTCGGGAGCTTCTTTCTTTTTCACTTTTCGAAACAGATCTTTCCAAAAGCCCATACGGTAACCTACATTCTTTCAAAATCCCTTCGCAGCATTTCCTGCTGTCGCTGCGATACAGTGCCCTGCTCGGCAAACAATTCATCTACTTCCCGGATCGCTTTGTTATATTGCTGCTCTGCCATCATGGAAAGCTCCAAAAACTCGGGATGCGCCTCCACGAAGCTGTGGAACCTGTCTCCCTTCCACATCAGATACAGGCACAGCAAATATTGCTGGGCTGCCTCTTTACTTTCCATGATCAATCCGCATTCCTCATAAACTTCCTTGGCTTTCAGAAAAAGTTCTGCGGCAGGCTGATAGTAAAACAGCCTTGCATAGGCTGTTGCCTCCTTGCAGTACAGCATTCCGGTCATTTCCCGGATCTGCTCTGTCTGCTGATTTTGCGAAAGCCGCCACCGAAGATTCTTGCATTGGGAGATCAGGCTGTGGTACTCCTTCTGCCTGGTCAGGTGGGTCAGCTTTTTCATCATCTTATCGGTTTCCGAGCTGTTTTCGCTGATCTGCAGTTTTTCCTCGATGGAAAGCAGCTCTCCCTGTGAAACGAATCCCACATATTTCAAAATGATCCTGCAAAATTCCAGCAAAGAATGATCCTGGTCAAGGCTCAGATACAATTTGTCTGCCAGTTCATCCAGACACAGCTCCGTAGCAATAAATCCGATCAGTTCCTCGGACATGAATTCTTTTTCCAAAAGGTCCGCCTCACGAAGGATATAAAAGCAGATCTCTTCGATGCAGCTTACCTCCGTAGCCATGGGCCTTAGTATGAACGGCGTATGCGCTTTTTCCCCGATCGGTAAATAAACACGACTCATTTCTTATTCCCTCAGTGAAAACTCGAACTCCTTTTGTACAAATTTCGGCGGATAAAAGCTGCCAAACCCCTCATCCGTTATCCTGACACTCAGGGTCTGTGCATCCTTCATCGAAAGTTCCACCCGGAAGCGAAAGGCTCTGCCTTCCCGCATCTCATCCTCTCCGATCACTGCTTCCTCTTCATAGGCTTTTCCCCGAAAGATGGGGGTGATCTTAAAGGTCAGGCTGTCCGGTTTTTCCATTAAAACTTCTGTCTGGGTTTTGGCATCGTACCAGTTGCTGCCTGCATCCAAAAGAGGCAGATAGCTTTCCTTTTCCCCTTCCCAGATCTTCATTCCCACATTGAACCGGAGCATATCTCTTCCCAGAAAAAGGAAGTCCTCCCGCTCTGTTCCCGGCCAGAGCCGACTTGCCATGCTGTATGCCGCGCCTTTGGAAAACAGATTGTTTCCGGCGTACACTTTACGGTTCCGGCAAAGCACATGCCTGCTTTTCGTATACCAGTCCTTGGCAAATCCGTCGCCGATAAGGTAAATGCTGGTCACGATCCTTCCTGCCGTAAAGCCTTCCACATATTCCGCAAGCTGCTGGTCCAGCTCCGCCAGCGCCCTGTCATGCTCCATAATGGAAGGATAATGTTTTTTCCGGATCAGTCCGGTTTCCTCTCTGACCACGGATGTTACCACCGGCGTGGTAGAGGGGTTCATCTCCATACAATAGGTCACCAGCTTCTCGCCTGTCAGATCAAAGATCCCTGTTACATATCCCAAAAGCCGCTCCGGCTGATGGATCAGATAGGCAAAAATGCTCTCCTCATGTCCCTGCAAAAAGAACCGCTCTCTGGGCAATGACAGGTTATGCAAACACCCTTCCAGAGCAGAACGCATCTCCGGTAAAAAAGGCTCCACAGAAAGCATCACTGCTGTGGTCTCAACATTGCTGCCCTCCATCTCCTGGGCACACAAAAGCGCTTTTTCCAGTGCGTGATCCAAAAAGCCGCGAAGGAGTTCTGTATACTGATAGTTCTCTCCCAGCAGCGTTACGGACTCTCCCAGCTTTGTTAAAAAGGAATGGGCCGTGTTGGCGCCCAGCCCCGTAACTCTGTCCATTGCTTCCTGTCCGAAGTACAGCTCCCCCGTGGATTTGTCCTTCGTGACCATCAGCGGAATCTGCAGGATCTCTCCTCCCGCGCCGTTTCTCAGCGTTATGGGAGTTTCTCCCTCTGCCGCATATGAAATCTGCAAGAACAGATCATTCAGTTCACAACCCAAAACCGCTTGTTTTACCATGTTTCTCCCATCTTATCAGCCAAAGAGGATCTCTGTCAGCCGATCGGCACGTATATATTCTTCCGCAAAAAGTGCAGCCGTCCTGGTATCTCCCAGATCCGCACTCATTGTCATTCCGTAAAGCATTTCGAAGCGGCCGTTGTATTCTCTCTCCAATGCCTCTGACCGCTCGATCTGACCGCTGTGTGTCAGTACCAGCTCTCCGCCGTCTTCCTCCTGAATGTAGTAATGGAGGCTTTCTCCGTAAAAGAGCTCAAAGCCCTTGGCATAATAGCCGGGACACAGCTCATCCAGATAGTGGACACGGTAGCTGTCATCATCATCTGCATGACCCAGGTAGCTCAGCTTTACTCTCCTGCCGGGCTTGCTGCGATAAACCAGCCAGGTCTTTGCCGCATAAGGCAAAAGAGAAGGCATGTATTTCAGAAAGGCTTCAAAGAAGGGCAGATATCCGTATTTGCACAGATAATCATTGACCAGTTCTTTGATCAGGGTGATCTGCTTCTCATCCGGCTCCGTCTGCTCATCAGACATGGCATATAGCCAGGCAGCCTCGCAAAGCCTTGGCATATCCTCTTCCCGCAGGAGCGCCTTATACAAAAAATCCAGTTCCTGATCGGTAACCACTTCGCCTCCCACAAAATAGCGGAAGCTCAGATCCTGCAAAAAGCGTTTGATCAGTTCCTTTTTCCCGCCTTTTTTCATGTAGTATCCGAATACCGTATCCCACTGGGGCAGGTATCCGTGGGTATATGCCGTGGCGATCAGGATCCTCTCTGCAATGGGCAGGGCATCCACTTCAAAGGAACCCGCATCTTTAAAGATCTGGTACATCTGGCTGATGCCGCCCTCGTAATATTTGCAAAGGTATTCCAGAAGTTCTAAGGTGAATTTCCCCTGACGATAGGTATAGTACATCAGGGCCAGCCACTTGGGATCTCCTTCTTTTGCACTTTCGATCCCCCGTCTGATCAGTCTGTTCAGGCTCTTGGGGGGAACCCCTTCAAAACCGTATTCCCACAAAAGAGAAAGAGCCATCTCATCCTGTTCCAGCCAGATATGATAAGCTATGATCTGTCCCCGCTTCTTTTCATCTGCGCCCTCAATGGGGTATTCCAAAAGCAGGGATTTTAAGGTTTCCGTCTCTTCCCGTTCATAAAGCACCCGAAGGAGGCGCTCCAAAACCGAGAGCCGCAAAGGCAGGGATATGGCTGTATCGGAGGCAGCCTCCATATACAAAGGCCAGTCTTCCGTTCGTCTGCAAAAATCATCCGGCCTGCCGTTCATACGAAGCAGGGAAAGTCCCGCAGAGGAATCCTTGCTCTCCAAAAGTTCACTCCGGATCAGTTCCAAAGGCAAAAGCCGCCTTACCACCACTGTTTCATCCGCCAAAACTCTGTTTCCGGCGCCATCATCCAGCAGCAGGAAGTAGTCCTCCGTATAGAGCTTTATCAGCGTTCCCTCTTCCGAAACGGGGTATTCTGTCTCTTTTTCCAGGCCGTTTTGCGCCACAATGATCTTTTGTGCCTTTCCTTTGGGCATCTTTACTTCGTATAAAAAGCCCACGGCAGGAAGGGATTCCCTCCCCCGTTTGATCTCCTCCGGATCCTTAAATAAGAACCGGTAGCAGACTGCCAGATCGCTGTTGCACTCTCCCTGGGCAAGCTGCTGCCTTGCAAACTCGCGGATCCTGGGATCATAATCATCGATCAGTGCTCCGAGCCTGGTATGATTTTCCAATATGATACGGTACAGATGCGCTCTGGTCCTGTTTTCAAGCTGGCATCTGTAGGCAAAATACATGAGCACATACTTAGGCGGCAGGCTCAGATCCTCCGGATCCCTGGCTGCCATATAGGACTCATAGAGCATGGTGATGCGAAGCTGCTTGTCTACAGCTGTCTTGTACCAGAAAAAGCTTTCCTTATCCCGTTTCCCCGTGCGGATCAAAAGACCGCAGACTGCCTCAAGAAGATCATCCTCCTGATAATCTCTGTAAATCTGGGAAAGGAAACTCATCAGCACCCTGGGGGCTTCCTTTTCCCGCTTGGTCAGCTCAATGAGCCTCTCTTCCAGCTGGGGGGTAAGAAGCTGATAATGCAGGGCAAACCGGAGGATGGCGATCTCAAATCTTCCCAGCCCTGACAGATATGCGGGATTATCCGCTATGATACGATAGGCTTCCCGCAGCAGAATGGGGCTTTCGCAGCCACCGTAATAACATTCTTCGTACAGGGACATTTCTTTTACCGGCGTGATCTGCCCCTGGGGCAGCATACGCAGATACAGGCAGGTGATCACCGCATCCTGTCTGTTATTGGCAAAAAGATCCCTGAGCTTGCGTACCACGCTCCCCCGGTATACCGAAGCCTGCTCCTGATCTTCCACGGACAGGATCGCCTCCAGATACCAGTAATATGCCTGCTGGGCAGGTGTAACCGCCTCTTTTTCGATCACCCGTCTTACATGATCGAAGATCCAGTTGGCTTCCTGCACCCGTCCCATGACGCACAAAAGATGGGTCTGATACAGTCGTCCCGTAATATTTCGTCCGTCGCTGTGATTGATCTTTTCAATGCATTTTTCCGCACGGGCCAGTGCCTCCGGGCCGTCCCCCATGCCTGTGGAGTAGTCCAGATAGGCCCGCATCAAAAGCGCCGTCTGTCTCTTCTTTTCTTTTAATTCTTTTTCTTTGGGATTCTCGCGCTTGCCTTTGCCAAGCCGCATCAGCTCGCAGACCATGCGTCCGGAGGGACTGTCCGCATCGATGATGATACGTTCTCTGTGCTCATAACCGTCGGTAGGCAGCAGAAAAACCGCAAGCTTACAGATATTGTCCGTAAAGTCCGACTCCGTAAGGAGGGTCTTTTCGGTGGTCAGATATTTGCCGTCCACGGTGACCTTCAGATTGCTGTAGCCCCATCCCTTTCTGCGAATGGTAAGGATCTGCTGCTGGGGTTCGTAAACCTGGGGCAGCAAAAGGGTATCCTCATCCAGCGTGAAGGTTGCCCGCTTCTTTTTATTCATACCGATCAGGAACTCGTCCATATTCCGGTCGTTGTCCCTGATGCAGGAAAGACTCCTGTAAAGAGGAATAAACCTCGCATCATGCCCTTTCAGCAGGCGCTCCATCTTGTCTGAATAGAAAAAGCGGATCGCCGCATGCCAGTCCTTCGATGCCAGGTTTGTAAAATGAAACAGATTGCGAATGCTGCCAAGCTGCTCGTCCTCATAATGATCCGTCACGGTAACATGGAAAGGAACAAGAAGCTGGCCTGCGTCCGAGAGCAGTACCAGCTTGCCGCTGACCTGCTGTCCTCCTGCCAGTCCCGATGCGTCAAAGCGGAAGGTCAGATTGATCTCCTCCCCTTTTGCAAAGGAGACCTGCGGCTGCATCCTGTAATGATTCGAATAGAGAAACATGTTCAGCTTCCTGCCGCTTTGGCTATGCAGGAAAAGAGAGCCCTCTGCTTTTTTTCCGGCCAAAACAGACAGCTCCAATTCCCCGGGCGTGCATTCAAGCACATCTTCCACATATTCTGTTGTTTCTGCGCTAAGCAGTCCCTCTACCTTGTACATAGGCTAAGTATAGCACAAATGCGCTGTCAGGGAAACGATAAACTTAATCCAGATTCAGTTTGTTTTTCATGAAATGATGGATCAGCATATACATTCCGTAGCACAGTGCAAATATGAGAACATCCATAATCAGCAGGGTCAGGATCACCGTAGCCTGGGACGGATCGAACATTCCTGCCTCTTCTTCTCTTATGATCCTGAACACGAATACCTGGGTACCGATATTTTTTACGATATTGATCAGAACATGGATGCCGATGTAGATTCCAATGGAACCAAGCACTTTATTTTTGGAAACCTGCTGTCCGATACTGATGGCAAGATATCCCAAAAAGACTTCAAACAACTGTGCGCCGATGGTCATCAGAATAACCAGAATGATAGCAACAACCGCTGTTCCGTTTTCGATCTTCAGCTGCGTGAAAACCTCTTTCATTTCCCGCCACATCTCTGCTCCGTCTTCGGCAATGGCTGACCATACCACGATGAGTATGGAAAAAGTGCAGACCACCGTAGCGATCACTCGCCAGATCATGGCCACAAAGGTCTTTGACAGGATCAAATCTTTTCCGGTAACAGGCAGAGTATGCATCAGATATCCCTGATCCGTATACAGATTTCTGTAAAATCTGATATAGAAAAACAGCATGGATCCCAGCGTCAGGACCGCAAGACTTAAGATGTAAATAAACATGTAGCTGCCGTAAAACATGGCGTATCCCACACTGTTATTGTTTGAGGATTCCATTACGCTTTCCATGTTTCTGTTGTTAAAAACGATCAGGCCGCTTAAAGATAACAGGATCACCGCAACGTTCAGGATCGTCAATAGTTTCCAGGTGTCCTTCCATTCATGAACAAATAATTTTTTCAGCATGCGAACACCTCCCTGAAGTACTGATCCACGGTCTTGCCTGCTTTTTCGCGGATCTCATCTACCTGCGCTTTCAAAACCACCTTACCCTGTTTTAAGAAGATCACGTCATCGAGGATATTCTCGATATCGGAGATCAGATGGGTGCAGATCATCACCGATGCTTCCGGATTGTAATTGGTGATGATGGTGCGGATAATATAATCCCTGGCTGCCGGATCCACGCCGGCAATGGGCTCATCCAGGATAAAAAGCTTTGCCTCCCTGCTCATAACAAGGATCAGCTGGATCTTTTCCCTGGTACCTTTGGACAGGGTCTTCAGTCTGGCTTCTCTGTTGATCCCCAGATTCTCCAGCATCTCCCATGCTCTGTCCGGTTTGAAGTCCTCATAAAAGTCTTCGAAAAAGGCGATCATATCCGATACCTTGTTCTGGGCGTCTAAATAGGTCCGCTCCGGCAAATAGGATATGATCTTCCGGCTTTCCACGCCGGGTTTGTTGCCTTCGATCAGCACTTCTCCCGCCGTAGGGATCAAAAGCCCGTTTATCATCTTGATCAAAGTGGTCTTGCCGCTTCCGTTGGGCCCCAACAGTCCGTAGATATGGCCGCTCTCTATGGTCAGGTTCATATCCAGTACGGCAGGCACACCATTTTGATAGCATTTTGTCAGATTTCTGCATTCAATCAATGCGCTCATACTCATTCTCCTCCCATCAGCGTGTATCCGCCGATCTCATTGTTTTCTCCATCCGCTGCCTTTTTCACAAAGTCAGCGATCTGCCTGTGATCAAATCCAAGCTCTCCCATCTTGACAAAGTAGATCTTGGTCTCCTCTTCGGCGATGGATTCCTTCAGCGAAAGGATCCTGCTTTCATCCTCTGTCACCGTTTTGCCGGTGGTTCTCTGGGTGCTGATCAGTTCCATTCTCTCAAGGTCAGCCAGTGCCCGCTGCATGGTATTGGGATTGACACCCGCTTCCGCAGCAAGTTCACGAACAGAAGGGATACGGCTTCCCGGGGGATATACTCCCGAGACGATACGCATACGAAGCGTTTCCACGATCTGTACGTAAATGGGTCTGTCTTCTTTCAGATTCCATGTCATGTCCTTACCCCCTTTCTTTGTATCACTGTATTATCTGTCTAATACAATAACGCAATTCCATTCTTTTGTCAAGAAAAATAAAAGCAGACCGAAATTACTTTCCGTCTGCTTTCACTCATTTCTGTTGTAATTCGTTCAATAAAGCCTTATTCCGGTATCACGCCCATGATGGCATCATACAACTCGTCGTATGTTTCAAAGGCGGGATACATAGGGTAATCCTTTTTGATAGCATCCGTGCTGCGGAACAAAAATCCAGCTTTGGAAGCTTCGATCATTCCCAGATCATTGAAGCTGTCGCCGGATGCGATGGTATCGTATCCGATGGTCTGCAGGGCTTTTACCGTAGCCAGCTTGCTCTTTTCCACCCGCATCTTATATCCTTCGATGGTGCCGTCCTCTCCCACAACAAGGGTGTTGCAGAAAATGGTGGGCCAGCCCAGTTTTTTCATAAGCGGGGTAGCAAACTGTGTAAAGGTATCACTGATGATGATCACCTGGGTTTTCTCCCTGAGCTTATCCAAAAATTCTTTGGCGCCGGGGAGGGGGTCGATGGTGGCAATGGTATCCTGAATCTGCTTTAAGCCCAGGCCGTGCTCCTTTAAGATCTCAATGCGATAGTTCATCAGCTTATCATAATCAGGCTCGTCTCTGGTGGTCTTTTCCAGCTCCGGGATTCCCGTTGCCTTCGCGAAAGCGATCCAGATCTCGGGAACCAGAACGCCTTCCAAATCCAAACAAACAATTTCCATTTTTCTAATTCCTGTTTCCTTCCGGGTTTCTTATACGATCTCTTTGATCCAGCCTTCGGGCGCTTCCAGTCTGCCCATCTGGATTCCGGTGAGTGTATCGTAAAGTTTCTGAGTTACGGGTCCCATTTTTTCCATACCGCTTGCAAAGCAGATCTCTCTTCCATGATCTACGATCTTTCCTACGGGAGAAATAACCGCTGCGGTTCCGCAAAGGCCGCACTCTGCAAAATCATCCAGCTCGGAGAGGAATACTTCTCTTTCCTCGGTCTCAAGTCCCAGATATTCCTTGGCAACATACATCAGAGATCTTCTGGTGATGGAAGGCAGGATACTGGAGGATTTGGGGGTAACTACCTTTCCGTCCTTTGTTACGAACAGGAAGTTGGCGCCGCCGGTCTCCTCTACCTTGGTTCTGGTACCTGCATCCAGATACATATTCTCATCATAGCCTTCTGCATGTGCCGTAACAATGGCATGCAGGCTCATGGCATAGTTCAGACCTGCCTTGATGTGGCCGGTTCCGTGGGGTGCCGCACGGTCAAAATCACTGACTTTGATGGTGATGGGCTTTGCGCCGCCCTTGAAGTAAGGGCCTACCGGTGTGGTAAATACACGGAACTGATATTCCGAAGCCGGCTTCACACCGATAACGGGGTTGCTGCCGAACATATAAGGTCTGATATACAAAGTTGCGCCGCTGCCGTAAGGCGGAACATATGCTTCATTTGCTTTTACGGTTTCCACAACCGCCTCAATGAAACGGTCTTCGGGGAATACGGGCATCTCCAGTCTTCTTGCGGAATCAGCCAATCTGCTTGCGTTCAGATCCGGGCGGAAGCAGACAATCCGTCCGTCCTCAGTTGTATAAGCCTTCAGGCCCTCAAAGATTGTCTGTGCATACTGCAGAACACCGGCACACTCACTGATCACGACGGTATCATCCTCCGTCAAAACACCCTGGTCCCAGGCTCCGTCCTTGAAGTTGGAAACATAGCGTTTGTCAGTCTTAACGTACCCAAATCCGATGTTGCTCCAGTCAATGTTTTTCTTTTCCATTTTCCTTCTTCCTTTCCGCCCGGCTTACATGCCGGCTTTTTTCGTTTTAGTTTACCACCGCTAATTTTATACTGTCAATATCCACTTCCCTTTTCTTCGAAAATACCGTATACTGATGACCGAAGAAATAAACGAAAAAGGAGACGTTCTCTATGAAATGCATTCTTTCCGCTGACGACAACTGGGCCATCGGTCTTCACAATTCCCTTCTGATCCGGATTCCCAGTGATATGAAATATTTCCGGACCATCACCACGGGACATACCATCATCATGGGCCGCAAGACCTTGGAAAGTTTTCCCCAGAAAGCCCCCCTTCCCAATCGGACCAACATTATCCTTTCTAAAGATCCGCAGTATAAAGTAAAGGATGCCATCGTTGTTCACTCCGTCGAGGATGCCATAGCAGAAGCCGAAAAAACAGGCACCGAGATTTTCGTCATCGGCGGGGAGACCGTATACAGGCAATTCCTGCCCTACTGCGACGAGGCTCTGGTAACCCGGATCCATCACAGCTATGAAGCGGATGCCTTTTTCCCGAATCTGGATGAAGATCCCGAATGGGAGCTTGTAGAAGAAGGTGAAGAACAGACCTGCTTTGATATAGAATTTTCTTTTAACAGGTACAAAAGAGTCTAGTCTACACTGACAACCCTGTTTCGGCCGCCGGTCTTTCCTTTGTAAAGACGCTCGTCGGCCTTCGTGATCACGGCATCGACGGAATCTACCATGGCGTAATCCTCGATGCCGCCTGTAACGGTAAGATGGAGCTTTACGTCTTTGAATGCAAATTCGTGCAGAGAGATCCTGTCTCTGAGCCTGTCCATCTCCTTAACGGCATTTTCAAACTTGCCGCCTTCAAAGGTGAGCAAAAATTCTTCGCCGCCCCATCTGGCAACACTTCCCCTCTCCTCCATATAGTCTTTCAAGATGGCTGAAAGTGATTTTAACACAAAGTCTCCCATACCATGTCCATAGGTGTCATTGACTTTTTTAAAGAAGTCAATATCCATGATGGCCACGGAAAACGTCTTCTGATGCTTTCTGTAATTATTCTCCAAAAGGGACAGATGCTCATTCATGGCACGTCTGTTCCAAAGACCCGTAAGCGCATCCCGGGATACCATATCCTCCAGCTTTTTGTTGTACTGCATGATTTTTTCTTCGTTTTTGGTGTATTTCAAAGAATAGGAATAGGCCTCAAAGGAAACACAGCCGATACAGCAAAGGACATTGCAGGATATGAGAACGGCCTCCGGCACCATGCTCATGGCGGGATTGGCAGGACGCAGATACTCTGCCACCAAAAGCCCGATGACAAACGCCGCTTCTGCTATGGCATAATATACCTTCACCTTCATGGATACTCTGACATTAAAGAAAAAGAGCATGATACAGATCAGTACCATAGGCGTGTAGAAATGTTTCCAGGCTGTCAACAGGCTGGAAACCGCTATAAACAGATGATTCGCAATGATAAAAATATACATTCCGGCCACGGTGCGGTCCTCATAGGTTAAGATCAGAACAGAGGAAAGAAAGCCGATAAGAAAAACACAGGACATACACAGGAAAATCTCGTTCAGATAGGCCATGACCACTGCCATAAAAAGCAGGATCAAAATCTGCACCAAAGACATGCAGCGAAGAAGAACGGAAAGATCATTTGATTCCGACTCCCTTCCCACATCTTTAAAGACCACTTCCTTCAGTTTTTTCCACAGGCTACTAATCATGGGCTTTATCCTCAGATCGCAACAGGAATATCTTTGATCTGCTCTCCGGTTTCATAGTTTTCCAGACTCACGTCGTTTCTGGTAAATTCATAAAAATCCTTGATATCAGGATTCAGCTTAAATGTAGGCGCCGGATAGGGCTTCCGTGAGATCAGCTCCTGGATCATGGGAACATGACGGTCATAAATATGGGCATCCGCGATGACATGCACCAGCTCTCCCACTCTCATATCGCTGACCTGGGCAAACATGTGCAAAAGCACGGCATACTGCACCACATTCCAGTTGTTGGCCGCCAGCACGTCCTGAGAGCGCTGATTTAAGATGGCATTCAGCGTCAGCTTGTCATCTCCCTTTTTCTGGGTCACGTTAAAGGTCATGCTGTAAGCACAGGGATACAGGTTCATCTCATGCAGATCCTGATGCACGTAGATATTGGTCATAATCCGTCTGCTGAAAGGGTTGTGCTTCAGATCGTAAAGAACCCTGTCCACCTGATCCATTCTGCCTTCTTTATACTCATGCTTAACAGACATCTGATAGCCGTAGGCTTTTCCGATGGAACCGTCCTCATCTGCCCACTCATCCCAGATATGACTGTGGAGGTCATGAATGTTGTTGGATTTTTGCTGCCAGATCCAGAGCATCTCGTCAGTGGCGCTCTTTAAAGCAGTTTTCCGAAGTGTCATAATGGGAAACTCTTTTGACAGATCGTATCTGTTGACCACGCCGAATTTTTTAATGGTATAGGCGCTTTCCCCGTCGGGCCAGTGGGGCCTGACTTTTTCACCTTCCGTACTGGTGCCGTTTTCCAGAATATCCCGGCACATGTTGATAAAGATCTCGTCAGCATAACTCATAATAACAATCGCTTCCGCCCTTGGGCAGTCCTTTCTCTATAGATTACCGGTCCCACTTATCCGCCAGTGCGTTGATCTGATCCGCAAACTTGGCAAGATCTTTGTTGGTACCGCCTTCATTTTTCTGAATTACCGCCATCAGCCGCTGGCCGGCAGCCACAAGGCGATGGAAGATATCGGAAACAACCCTGCGTTTCTTAACCGCAACAGGCTCAGCCTCGTAGATAAATTCTCCGGACAGAAGATCAAACTCCGAGCCGCTATAAGGCGCATAGGCATCGAAACCGTATTCATGCTGCAGACAGCCTGCAAATGCAGTGGTTACGGAATCCTCGCCGTGGACCACAAAGACCTTCTTCGGCTTTTCCTCAAAGCCGCCGATCCACTCCAACAGACCGTTCTTATCCGCATGTCCGGACATGCCCGCCAGCTGGGCGATCCTGGCTCTGACCTCAATGGGCTCGCCGAAAAGCTTCACTTCTTTTTTGCCGTCGATAATGGCACGGCCCAAAGTTCCGATGGCCTGATATCCTACAAAGAGGATGGTACATTCCGGCCGCCACAGGTTGTGCTTTAAGTGGTGGCGGATACGTCCCGCCTCGCACATACCCGATGCGGAAAGAATCACCTTCGGTGTCTCGTCAAAGTTGATATCCTTGGATTCATCTCCTGTGATAGAAAGGCGAAGTCCCGGAAAACTGATGGGGTTAATGCCGGAGCGGACCAGCTTCATGGCCTCTTCGTCAAAGCAGTTATAGATATTTTTCTGGAAGATACCCGTTGCCTCCACTGCAAGGGGGCTGTCCACATATACGGGGAAGTTCTCATAGCCTTCCACCAGGCGTTCTGCCTTGATCTTACGAAGGAAATACAAAAGCTCCTGGGTACGTCCCACCGCAAAGGAAGGGATCACCACATTGCCGCCTTTTGCGAAAGTATCCTTTAGAATCTTTACCAGCTCCCCTGCATAATCCGCTTTGTCAGCAGCATGGAGTCTGTCACCGTAGGTGGACTCCATTACCACATAATCAGCCTCCGCAGTCTTTTGCGGATCCTTGATCAGGGGCTGGTTCTTATTGCCGATATCACCGGAAAAGACCACTTTTTTCGTGGTACCGTTTTCCGTCAGCCAGAATTCCACGGAGGCGGAACCCAAAAGATGTCCGATGTCCGTAAACCGGATGGTCACACCATCGCAGATGTGTATTTCTTTTTCATAGCTGCAGGGTACGATGAGGCGGATGGCACCGTCTGCATCTTCCATGGAATAGATGGGTTCAGCAGGCTCTATTTCGCCGGATCGTTTGGCCTTTCTGTTTTTCCATTCTGCTTCCTGCATCTGAATATGAGCACAGTCACGAAGCATGATGGAGCAAAGATCCGCTGTGGCCTCTGTCATAAAGATCTGGCCCCGGAATCCCCTGGCATACAAAAGAGGGAGCAGTCCGGAATGGTCCACGTGGGCGTGGGTCAGCACAACGCAGTCGATGAGAGACTCCTGAACGGGGAGCGGTACGTTTTCGTAAACGTCAATCCCCTGTTCCATACCGTAATCGATCAAAATGTGTTTTCCGCCGCATTCAAGGTAATGACAGCTTCCCGTTACCTCATGGTCGGCACCGATGAATTTTAGTTTCATACCAGATCCTCCCCTTTGAGATTTACTGTAAATACTGTTTTTATTATATCAGAAATTCCTACAATTTTCCATCGAAATCCCCTGTTTCTTTCAGCTATTGCAGCAGTTTCAAAAGTCCCTGAATCCCTTCCTTTTCCCGAATCTCTTTGTAATAAGCAACTTCGTCTTTGATGATGCCGTCAATGGCACGCATGGAAAGCAGTTCCACCGGTGCTTTGTCATCGGTGAGGATCTTATCTCCCGGCTGATAGATCTGCAGACTGTCTCTGACCTTTTCCATCATGTTCTTAAGCTGGGGATCCTGCTCTACTTCAATGTTTTCCGAAAGCCGGTCTATCATCTGGGAGTTAGCGGATGCAAACAATTCTCTGTTGGTGCTGTATGCCACATCCGTGGTACATACACAGTCAAAAACAGAGCTTATGGTATCCGCCAAATAGGCATTGATGCCATCTTCTCCGGATTTCATATTCATGTTCACCACCATGACCCCGTCTTCCTTCAAATGCTCTTTTACCAGGGTGAAAAATTCCACGGAGGACATCTGAAATGGAATGGTGATATCCTGATAAGCATCCACCATGATCACATCATATTTTTTATTATCGCCCTTGCGACCTGCGGACAGTGCCTGCAAAAAAGCCCTTCCGTCGTAGGTATAAACTTTGGTTTCTTCCGGCAGCTGAAAATAGGTCCTGGCCAGGTCCGTGATCTTTTCATCGATCTCCACCCCCTCCACATTGACGTTGTCAAAATACCGTCCGCACTGGGTGGCGTAGGTTCCCGTTCCCATCCCCAGGATCAGAATATCCAGATTCTCTTTTTCATTGCAGCCGCTCATAAAAGGAGCAGCCATGGCATAGTCGTAGTACATTCCCGTCAGTCCCTTTTCTTTCCGGTACACGGACTGAACGCCGAAAAGAACGTTGGTGGAAAGCACCACCTGGGCATCGTCCTCATAGACCTGCAGGTAGTTATAAACAGACTCTCCTTCGTAGGTCAGATCTTTTTCCCAGAAGGCAAAGGAGTCCTCATGACCGAATACGCAGCAAAGCACAAAGATCAGAATCCCTGCAATGACCCGCTTGCCGGATCGCTTTACGGAGCAAAAATACAACACCGCCAACAGCAGCAAAACCCCTGCAAACAGCAGGAACGTAATGCCCGTTCCCACGGCAGGAATGCTGATAAAGGTAGGGACAAAGGTTCCGATGATACTGCCGATGGTATTGGATGCGTTCAGATATCCCACGGTCTTTCCGTTGTCATCCAGACTGTCAACGGTATATTTCACAAGGGACGGTGTGACGGTTCCCAGCAAAAACAGTGGGAACACAAAGATGACCATGCAGGCTGCAAAAGCCGCCATCACCAGAAAATTCGTATTCACGGTAAAGATCAGGATCCCGGCGATGCCCATGACAATATACTTTCCTGCCACGGGAATGGCTGCGATCCAGAGCGCCGCGATAACGATCCGCTTATAAAGCCTGTCAGGATCAGGATCTTTGTCCGCCCATCTTCCGCCGAAAATATTCCCCAGGGCCATGGCGATCATAATGGTACCGATGATGATAGTCCATACGATCTGGGAAGAACTGAAATACGGCGCAAGCAGTCTGCTGGCTCCCAGCTCCACCGCCATCACACTCATTCCCGCAAAAAACTCTGTCAGATACAGATAGGCTTTGTTTTCCAGAATCGTTCGTTTTTTATCCTTGTTCATTTTTCCTGATCCCTTCCATTTTTCTAAGGTTTATTCTATCATATCCTTTCAGGGTGAAAAAGCCTGTAAATTAGTTGACATAATTCATTTTTCGCTGTATAGTATTTTCGGTGCAGAATGTCTTTTCTTATTTATAAGGAGAACCGACTGTGAACAATATGACTGATGACGGCAACAGAGCCGAACAACGAAAAAAAAGAAGACGTAAAGAACGGTTTCGCGCCCTGGCCATTGTAGGCGGCATTTTGGTGGCAGCTGTTTTAGTGCTTGTGCTGGTGATCGGCGGTGCGGTTAAACTGCTCTCCCCCAAAAAAGCAGAGGGGGGAAAAACGGAGGTATCCGCAAAGTCCGAAGAAACCGAATCCGTAGCAGATGCAGATGATTCTGCTTCTACGGACGAAGCAGAGAGTGACCCGGAAGATAGCGAGGATGTCGATTCTGAAGAAGGGAATTCCGAAGAGGGCGATACTTCCGATTCGGAAGATGAAGATGGCGACAAGGAGTCAGACAAAGACTCCGGGAAAGAAAAAAAGAAAGAGCCTGCGGAAAAGGTGGCAGGCGTTGCGCTTTCCGAAGAGGAACTGGCCGCTTTGGATGAGCAGATCACCCAGAATATCGCAGGGATGAGCCTGGAAGAAAAGATCGCAAAGATGTTCATCGTATCCCCGGGACAGCTTATCGGAACGGAGATCGAGCCCAAGTCCCTGGGCGGATCCTTTAGCGAGAAATTATCCACCTATCCCGTATCCGGTATCCTGATCAAGCCCGCAAACATCGGAACCGAAGAAGAATTTGCTTCCTTCCTTTCCACTCTGGGCATGATGCAGAGCAATTATATGTTCCTTGCCGTGGAAGAAGAAGGCGGAGAAGAAAGCCCCTTCGTTTCCAGCGGAATTACGGAAAATGTTATTTCCTCCCAAAAAGAGGTCGGTGAATCTTTGGGAAATGCAGGTGCCTACAGCGCCGGAATCTCCATCGGCGGCGAACTGAAAAACTACGGTATCAATCTGGATCTGGCTCCCACCACGGATGTATCCGAGCGAAGCGGAAGTTATGCTTTTTCCCACGGCTTCGGAACAGATAAGGCCACTACCGTGGATCTTTCCAAAAATATGATCCGCGGTCTGGAAGATCAGGGAATCTTCTCCGTTGTAAAGTCCTTCCCCGGCTACGGCGATGTGAACGGCAACGGAAGCGGCGGCACCGTATCCACCCAGAAAACCAGAGAGCAGCTTGTGGATATGCGTGATATCTATATGGAATCCATTAAAGCCGGCGGCGATATGCTGATGATCTCCCATGTGGGCGTTCCCAAAGTTCGAAAGGACCAGCGTCCCGCTTCCATGTCGGAAGAAGTCATTACCGGGATTGTCCGGGAGGAATGGGGATATGACGGCGTTGTGATCACGGATTACCTGGATCGGAGCTGTATCTATTCCGAATACACCTACGCAGATGCTGCGGTAGGTGCAGTGGAAGCCGGAGCAGATATCCTGCTTTCCACCAAGAACTTCCAGAAATCCTATGACGGTCTTATGTCCGCAGTAAAGAGTAAAAAGATTTCCGAAGAGCGCATCGATGAATCCGTACGCAGGATCATGCGACTGCTCTATCAGTTAGAACAACAGTAGTCTGCATAAAGTGGACCGGGGGCGGAGTGGACCGGTCCACTTTTCAGATCAGCCGTTCTTTCCTACAGTTGCGATCTTGATCAGGTTGGTATTGCCGGAGGTTCCGTTGATCATTCCGCCGGTAAGTACTACGTTGTCTCCATCGCTCAGATCCATGATCTCTTCTGCTGTCTTCTGTGCAAAGTAGAACAGCACATCGGTGGAATCGAACTTCTCGCAAAGCACCGGGGTAACTGCCCAGGAAAGGGCCAGTCTCCGATAACTCTTTTCATTGGTGGTGATACCGATGATATCTACAGGGCATCTGAACCGGGATACCATCATAACGGTAATACCGGAAATGGAGCATACCGCAATGGCCTTGGCGTCCACATCGATGGCCATACCGCAGACAGCGTGGGAAATGCAGTCCACATTGTTTTTCATCTCAAAGGAATAATTGTGGAATCTCTTTTTATAATTGATCTCCTGCTCAGTGGAATGAGCGATGGAAGCCATCATCCGTACAGCCTGCTCGGGATATTTCCCTGCAGCGGTCTCACCGGAAAGCATGACTGCCGAGGTTCCGTCGTATACCGCATTGGCCACGTCGGATACTTCCGCTCTGGTGGGTCTGGGAGAAGTGATCATGGACTCAAGCATCTCCGTTGCGGTGATCACTCTCTTTCCAAGGAGACGGCATTTGGTGATCAGGCTCTTTTGTACTGCAGGCAATTTTTCGGGAGCGATCTCCACACCCATATCGCCGCGGCCGATCATAATGCCGGAGCACTGCTCGCAGATCTCTTCGATATTGTCGATACCGGGCTGATTCTCGATCTTTGCGATGAGCTCCATATCAGGGCATCCGTGCTCATTTAAGAAGGCATGGACAGCCTTTAAGTCCTCCGCTCTGGAAACAAAAGAGCAGGCGATGAAGTCCACGTCGTTTTCGATTCCGAAGAGGATATCTGCTTTATCCTGCTCGCTCAAAAACTCGGTGCTCATGATCTTTCCGGGGAAGTTCATGCTCTTACGGTCGGAAAGGTTTCCGTCGGTGAGCGTTTCGCAGATCACGTCAACGCCGTCGATCTTCTTTACCTCAAAGTCCATCAGACCGTTGCACACAAGAATGTGATCTCCGGGCTTAACATCCTTTGCCAGACCTTCAAAGTTTACGGAAACTCCCTGCTGGTCTCCTTCCACATCCTTTCCGCGGAAGGTGAAGGTATCACCTGCCTGCAGCGTGATCTTTCCGCCTTTAAAGGTTTTGATCCGAAACTCCGGACCTTTGGTATCCAGAAGGATCGCAATGGGAAGTCCCAGTTTCTTTCTTACCTTCCTAATGGTCTCGATCCTTCTTTTATGTTCCTCATGGGATCCATGGGAAAAATTCAGTCTTGCTACGTTCATGCCGGCAAGAGCCAGCTTTTCGATCATTTCGGGACTCTCACTTGCGGGTCCGATGGTACATACGATTTTTGTCTTTCTCATTCTTTTTCCTTTCTTTTCTCTTCTCTAACTAAAAAACCATATTCCATTATATGTTTTTCTTCCGAAAGGTCAACCGGAAAATTATTCCTTCACATATTTTTCCAGCAATGTTTCCGCCCGCTTACGGGTCCAGTCAGCGCCGGTATTGTATTCCACCATCGGCTGCATGGAGCCGCCTTCGAAATCAGAACCCGCATTTTTCTGCGCGGCTTCCTTGCTCTTGATCCACTCCTTCTGATTCAGGGTAAGTGCCTCAAAGCTGTCCGCATCCATGGTCCCGGACAGATAGGTCCAGATCCGGTTCAGCAGGGAATCCCAAAGCTCATAGGACTCATAGGAAAGCTGATTCATGGTTGTCTGATCCAGCGTCTCATCTGTCTCAAAGCGCTTATCGATATCCTCCTGCTTGGATACAGCCTGATCATAAAGGGCCTTCAGATCCGAAGCATCTCCGATCTTCTGGGTGCTGATGATGTCGCTGTATTTTGCGATATTGTTCTCAACAGAACAGTTTTCCATTTTTACTTCATAATTGGAAAATACATTGTATTCATTTCCCGTGAATTTACAGTTCTTAAAGGATACGTCATCGTACTCCCCAAGCTCCACAAAATAGCTGTTATCGGCAGATGCCCTGTTATTCTCGAATTTGCAGTCTTCAAAGTGGATATCATATCCGGAGGAAACCGAGATCATGGAAAACTCTCTGCTGTCTCTGAGGGTGCAGTTTTTCACATTTAAAGTGCTGACCTCCATCAGATTCAAAAGGCCGTAGCTGCACTCATAAATATCGCAGTCGGTGATCTCCATTTCATAGCAGCTGTTGGCATCCACTCCATAGGTTCCGCAGCCGTAAAGCTTACACTTATCGATCTTGCCGCCATTGATACCGGACATCTGAATCACGCTGCCGGCGCAATATCCCGGTTCCACATCGTGGCCCACCGTAAGTCCCCGGATGGTGATGTTGGTACCGTTGGAAAAAGTGATCACCGGTATATAGGGATCCGTAACCGTAATCTCTACTTCAGCACCGTCTTCCGCTTCCACGCACAGATTGGAAACGCCTTCAACGGAAAAGATGGAATTGAATTCACCCTTCACGTATTTGTTGTTTACCTTGTCGGTGGGAACAGAAGTCAGATCATACTTTCCTTTTTTCAATACAATCTTCCTGTTATTCTGAATGTTGTTTAAAAGCTCTTCCGCACTGGAGACCGTAACGGTGTCAAAGTAGCGGATGGATTCCGGATCGTCAAAACGTTTGGAATCGGTTTTGTAGAAAATGTTTTTGTTCAGATAATGATAATGATATTCTTCGGAAGGGTCATTGGCATACTCTTCACTGATCATCAGCGTTTCATCATCGATCATAGTGACCCTGCGGGTGGTTTTGTTTTCATCCTCAAAGGGCTCCGTAAACTCCAGACACCAGTCCTTATTTTCGCAGTCCTCATAAGCCGGCTCATTTTTCACCACCAGCTCGTTTCCATAGTATTTATAATCTGATTCATACATGGAGTAATGATAATCTGCCACGTAGGTATCGCCGCTTTTCCGAAGCTTCAGCTGTACTGTAGGGGCGCCGCTGTCCGTAAAAACGGTACAGTAATCGTAGGATTCCCCCTCGTCATAGTCGCTGTGATCCAGACTGTAGGCAAACTTCCACTCTCCCAAAACAGCATCCATGCCGGTAGCATCTGCGGACTCTCCGCCTTCCTTTGCCTGCTCCTTCTCATCTTCCTTTTGGCCGGCATCTGCATCCTGGGCTGCTGTCTCATCTTTATTCTCTTCCGTCTGTTCGGCGTTTTGCCCGTCGCCTGCCTGCTGCGATCCGCATCCCGTCAGCATCATGCCGGCAGAAAGGATCGCCGCTGCCAGCAGGGATTGATAAACCATTCTTTTTTTCATAACTCAACTCTCCTCCTCTTTGTCGTGAGCGTGCCCCATGCCTTCCTTTTTCATCAGCTGCTTTAAAAACAGCGGCATCAGGAAAAAGATCAATACAAAACCTGCTGCAAAGCAGATCACAAAGGATTTTGCGAAGGAACTTAAGAATACCGGTACAAAGGGCATCTCAGGCGCGTTTTTCTTCGCCATTCCCACCCCAAGCAATACCATGGCCAGGGTAATGACAGGTGTATAGATCAGATCCGATACCAGGCTTTCCACGCACCGGGTCTTAAAAAGCCCGGGCTGCAGATTCCATTTGCGTGCAAGGCTTGCATTCACCTTCCCCATGGGAACCAGAGCGCTAATGAGAAGACTGATCAATGTGCTGATGATGATATTGCAGATCAGCATGATCATCCAGCCGGGCTGAAACATTCTGCCCGAGGAAAGAAGACCCAGGAACGACAAAACAATGCTCATTGCGATCCCCATACGGATCCCCACGGCTTTTCCGATACGCTTCATAACGTCTTCCTTCATATGCATACCTCCTGTGGCCTCTGTCATGATATGGATCATTTCATCTATCCGTGAAACCTACGCTACAGAATAGGTAAAGTGTATCACATCCCTTTTTTCGCGTCAACGAAGCAGGATGGCGTGTTTTGTTTCTAATCCTAACAAAATCCATTGTTTTATGGTAAAACAACGTTGACCATGGAAAACAAACGTGGTATCATGGTACAAACGTCGACTATTATGTTTCTATTTGTAACATTTATATAAGGAGGACTCTCATGAAAAAGCTCTCACCAAAGCTTCTTGCAGATGTGGTGGAAAGCAACCGGAAAAAACTCCGGCTCACCCAGCTGCAGCTTTCCCAGAAAACAGGCATTAACAGGGCTCTTTTAAGCAGGATCGAGACCTGTGACCATATTCCGTCCTTTGATCAGCTCCTGGCCCTTTCCGAGGTGCTGCAGTTTGATCTTTCGGAGGTGGTTTCCCGCAGCGATGCAGAAGGTGCGGATACAACAGCTGCCACCGGTAAAAGCTATCGGATCGCCGTTGCCGGTACAGGATATGTAGGCCTTTCCCTGGCGGTGCTTTTATCCCAGCGCAATCAGGTCACCGCAGTGGACATCCTGCCGGAGAAGGTGGAAAAGCTGAATGCCTTCCTCTCTCCCATTCAGGATGACTACATTGAAAAATACCTTACCGAAGCAAAGGAAGGAAAAAGAAATCTTTCCCTGACCGCCACCACAGATGGTGCCTCTGCTTACAAGGATGCGGATTATGTGATCATTGCCGCTCCCACCAACTACGATCCCAAGCAGAACTTTTTTGACTGCAGCGCAGTGGAATCCGTGATCTCACTGGTATTGGAAGCCACAAAGCAGCAGAAGAAAAAGCCTGCCATTGTGATCAAATCCACCATTCCCGTCGGTTTTACCAAAAGCATGCGGGAAAAATTCGGTGTAAACAATATCCTCTTTTCGCCCGAATTTTTGCGGGAGTCCAAAGCACTTTACGATAACCTCTATCCCTCCCGGATCATTGTAGGCTGCGATGACGATACCAGAAAAGAGGCTGAAATTTTTGCCGGTCTGCTGAAGCAGGGCGCCCTGAAGGACCCTGTGGAAACCCTGCTGGTGGGCACCACCGAGGCAGAAGCCACCAAGCTTTTCGTCAACACCTATCTGGCCCTGCGGGTTTCCTATTTTAACGAGCTGGATACCTATGCGGAGCTGAAAGGATTAGACACCGCCTCCATTATCAAAGGCGTGTGCTTAGATCCCAGAGTGGGCGATTATTACAACAATCCTTCCTTTGGATACGGCGGCTACTGCCTGCCTAAGGACACCAAGCAGCTTTTGGCAAACTACAGAGACGTTCCCGAGAACCTCATCGAAGCCATCGTGGAAAGCAACCGTACCCGAAAGGACTTTATCGCACAGCGCGTTCTGGATATTGCCGGCACCTACGGCTATGGCGATTCCTATTCTTCCGATAAGGAAACGGAACAAAAAGAAAGCATCGTCGGCGTGTACCGCCTGACCATGAAATCCAATTCCGACAATTTCCGCCAGTCCTCCATTCAGGGGATCATGAAGCGGATCAAAGCAAAGGGGGCCACCGTAGTGATCTACGAACCCACCCTGGAAAACGGATCCACCTTCTTTGGCAGCAAAGTTGTAAATGATCTGAAGAAATTCAAAAAGATGTGCGGATGCATCATTGCAAACCGCTACGATAAAGCATTGGATGATGTGGCAGACAAGGTTTACACAAGAGACTTGTTCCGAAGAGACTAGTGAAGTGGCGCCTCCCGATCTTCGTTGCACATCCGGATCGTCAATTTCCAAGATCAAAAGCCGATCCGGATATGCAACCTGTGATCTCGCGGCGCCGCATTCTAATTCATTTCCACGTTCTTCCGCTCATCAGATACGCCAGAATGTGAATGGGCTGCTCAAATCCACCGCTTCTGATCTTCTCTTCCAGCTTTTCCGAACTAAGGGTTACCACATTTAAAAATTCCGTATCATCCAGATCCTGGTCCTTTACCTTTTTACAGTTTTTCGCATAAAACAGATAAGCATAGTTATCGGCAATGGTAGGATTGGAGGGCACTGTCAGAAGATGGCTCCACTCTGCGGATTCATATCCCGTCTCTTCCGCCAGTTCTCTTTTGGCAGCTTCTAAGGCATCCTCATGAAAAGCCGTTGATCCGTCCTCTCGTTTTCCGTATTCTTTTCCGTCGCTTCGCTCGATCCCCCCTGCACAAAACTCCAGGGTCACTTTTTCGATGCCCTGTCTGTACTGGCGTACGCAGATCAGATCTCCCTTCTCGTCCTCCGCAATGATCACTACAAAATCCCTGCGGCTGTAGCTGTAAAAGGGTTCAAACTCGGATCCGTCCGGAAATCTGTATTTGGATCTTCGAAAATCGATCCATTCATCCGTTACCAGATGTTCTGTTTCGATCTCTTCCCATACAAGGCCTTTGTCTTCTGCTTTCACTTGTGCTCTCCTTTTTTTGTTTTTCTTTATGCTTTATGCGGACCGTCACTATGAAAAAATCCCGCAGAAACAATTGTCTCTGCGGGAATTTTGCTTCTTACTCTATACTATTATTTAAAGTATAAGGTTCTGATGGAACCCTTCTTATACTCGATTGTATAGTTTACTCCGCTGGTATATTTTTTACCATTCGCTTTCTTCTTTGCTGCTACATAAACGTAGTAGGTTTTCTTTTTCGCAAATTTTTTCTTCTTAAATTTCTTGATGGTTGCAGAGTTCTTTTTCTTGGATGCCTTGCCCACCTTCTTATAGCCACTGTCCTTTTTGGTGGATACATAGATTTCATAGCCATCTACGCCATCAATCTTTTCCCACTTAACATGCAGTTTTCCGCTACCGTCTATGGAAACACCTTTTCTGTCAAGAATCATAGGCTGGGTAAACAGATAAGCAGGATCAGACCAGTCACCATAGTATGTTTGTCCGTTCAGCGTAAGGTAAGATCTCACCTTTACAGTATAGAGCTTGTTATTTTTAGTGCCGAAAGAACCACTATTAGAAGTTACTGCATTCCCCTGTGCTACCTGCTTTTTGCCCTGATAAGCTACCCACTCAAACTGGCAAGCAGACTGAGGATTCCATCCAAAATCAACTTTATGGATATAATACCACCACTTTACCTGATTCACACCAGTAACCTTACCCGGCAGGGTAACAACATATTGACTTCTGTTAGAGGTATAGCTCTTTGAATACCCCCGCCATGTATACTCCATCTTAGCCTCATATTTCGTACCGGGCATCAGATTGTTGAAGGTGTAGCTGGTAGTACCAACAGGCAGTGCTACGGGAGCAACCGCATCCACATACTGGTAATTCTCATTCCTCATTAACAGGTGCAGGGTCTGGGTTACTACCTTGTCTGTGCCATAATCAATTCCGATGGTAACAGAATTGGTCGTCTGGCTTGTCTGGTTAATGGTCATTGCAAATACTGCAGATGCGGAACCTAAAACGAACAGCATACTGAGCATAAGCGTTGTTAACAGTTTTCTGAAATTCTTCATTTCATTTCCTCCTCAATTATACTCCGGACTTAGTCTTTCTGATAAAATTATGCCTCAAGAACGAATTATAACCTATTTGCTCCGAATATGCAAAGGTTTTTTCATCGCCTTTTTATCGACGATCGCGTCAGGATCTGATATGATGGTAGCGTATGACTCCGGTCGCAAATATCCCCTGCGAATCTGCGCAGGATAAACAAACCGGAGTATACCGAAAGAATACGGAAAGGACTATGCAACCTATGGAATTTAAATACAGAGCAGGGCAGCGGACCACCTACCTGCAAAATGCGGATACCGTGCCTGTGATCCGTTATCATATCTTTGATGATCTGCCGGTTTTATGCGGCGTCTCCACCCGCATGGGCGGGGTATCCCGGGGGCACCTTGGCGCCATGAACCTATCCTATACAAGAGGCGATGACCCTGAGCGGGTTACCGAAAACCACAGACTCTTTGCCCGCTCTTTGGGCTATGATGAAAAAAGGCTGGTTTTAAGCGATCAGATCCACGAGACCACCATTCTTCGGGCCGAAGAAAAGGACGCCGGCTGCGGCGTCCTGCAAAAAGCCGTGGACGGTCTGATGACTGCAGATCCGTCTCTGCCTCTTATGACCTTTTATGCGGACTGTGTTCCCCTTCTGTTTTATGATCCGAAGAAGCACGTCATCGCCATGTCCCATTCCGGCTGGAAGGGAACCGTTGCAAAGATCGGCGAAAAAACGGTAACCTCTCTGTCTTCAGCTTTCGGCAGCAGGCCGGAGGACATCCTCTGTGCCATCGGTCCCTCCATCTGCCAAAACTGCTACGAGGTGGACCGCCCGGTAAAGGATGCTTTTACAGCCTCCTTCGGACAGGCGGCTAAGTCCTTTTTTACACCTTCTGAAAATGACGACCATTATTATCTGGATCTGGCTTCTGCCTGCCGGTATACTCTGCTTAGCGCGGGTATTCAGCCCTCTCATCTTGCCATGCCGGATCTTTGCACCTGCTGTAATCCGGAGCTTTTATTCTCCCACAGGGCCAGCGGCGGAAAAAGAGGGAATCTTGCGGCAGTTATGCAGCTTCTTCCTGCATAAGATCATTCTGCCTGCAGGGTATGTTTGCCGGCTGTTTTTTCCTTTTGAGCAGGATCCTGATGGCGTTGAGAACGCACAGGATCATTACGCCTACGTCGGCAAAAATGGCAAGCCACATATTGGCGATTCCCACAGCGCCTAAGATCAGGCACAATACCTTAATACCAATGGCAAACCAGATATTTTCATAAACGATCTTCATGCAGCGCTTCGAGATCCGGATAGCGGCAGCGATCCCTTTGGGATCATCGTCCATCAGCACCACATCCGCCGCTTCAATGGCCGCATCGGAACCCATGGCTCCCATGGCGATGCCGATATCGGCTCTGGCCAGTACCGGTGCATCGTTGATGCCGTCTCCTGCAAAAGCAAGGATCCTGTCGGGGCGTTTCTCCGAAAGCATGGCTTCCACTTTTTCCACTTTATCTCCCGGCAAAAGCTTTGCCGCATACTCGGTGATCCCCACCTGCTCTGCAATGCTTTTGGCTACGGTCTCTTCATCTCCCGTCAGCATCACGGTTTTCTCAATTCCCATGGCATGCAATGATGCAATGGCTTCTTTGCTTCCTTCTCGCAGGGTATCCGCTATGACAACATATCCCAGATATACGCCTTCTTTTGCCACATGGACAATCGTTCCGATCTGCTCTGCTCCGGCGTTTTCATAGGAGATCTGTTCTTTTTTCATCAGTTTATCGTTACCGGCAAGAACACGTTTCCCCCGGATCAGGGCCGATACGCCAAATCCGCTGATCTCCGTGATATCATCCACCAGGCTGCGGTCGATCTCTTTTCCGTAAGCGCTGCGAAGGCTCTTGGCAATGGGGTGGGTGGATGCGCATTCTGCCATGGCTGCCAGCTCCAGCAGTTCCTCCTTAGCCGCCCGATCTTCAGCCGCCTTTCCATCTGAAGATTTCTCTCCTCCCGCTGCAACAGGGTAGATCCCCGCTACGGAAAAGACGCCCTTTGTCAGAGTGCCGGTCTTATCAAATACCAAAATCCTGACCTTGGACATGGCTTCCAGATAGTTGGAGCCTTTGATCAAAACGCCCTCCTTGGATGCGGCCCCAAGGCCCGCAAAAAAAGTAAGGGGAATACTGATCACCAAAGCACAGGGACAACTGATCACAAGGAAGGTAAGGCCCCTGTAGATCCACTTGCCAAACTCCGGGTTCCCATGGAAAATAACCATATTGCCAAGAGGGGGAAGGATCGCCAAAAGGAGAGCCAGTCCCACCACCACCGGTGTATAAACTCTTGCAAATTTCGTAATGAAGTTTTCGGAGGAAGATTTTCTCGAGCTGGCATTTTCCACCAGTTCCAGCACCTTCGATACCGTGGACTCTCCGAACTCCTTTGTGGTCCTAATCTGCAGCTCTCCCCGCAGATTGACACAGCCGCTGATGACTTCGTCGTTTTCCGCTACATCCCTGGGCATGCTCTCTCCCGTCAGTGCCGCAGTATCCACGCTGGACCTTCCTTTGATCACCACACCGTCGATGGGGATCTTTTCTCCCGGCTCCACCACGATGATGGAACCTGTTGCTACTTCATCCGGGTCTGTATCCCGCATCTGTCCGTCTTCCAGAACTCTGGCGTTATCAGGGCGGATATCCATCAGGGCAGCAATATTTCTGCGGCTTTTCCCCACGGCATAACTCTGGAACCACTCACCGATCTGGTAAAAGAGCATTACTGCGATCCCTTCCGTATAATCGCCGTTTGAGTAAAGGGCAATGGCCATGGCGCCGATGGTGGCAATGGCCATCAGCAGGCACTCATCAAAGGGCTGTCTGTTCCAGATTCCCTTGGCCGCCTTTTTTAAAATATCTCCTCCCACGATCAGATAAGGGATCAGATATAAAAAGAAGCGGATAATGCCCAGATCCGGCACAAAATGCAGGATCACAAGCAGGCCCGATGCGATCAATATACGAATGAGATTTTTCTTTTGTTTCCTAGTCATGATAGTGCTCCTTACCGGGTGCTGATCTTATAAAAATATCTCGCAATCATCCTCCACCTTTCGGCAGTTTTTCAAAACGTTTTTCATTACAGCATCCTGATCAACGCCTTCCTCAAACTCCACAACCATCTTCAGCGCCATAAAGTTCACTGTGGCATCTTTAATACCCTGGGTCTTTTTGGTTGCTTCCTCCATCTTTGCTGCGCAGTTTGCGCAATCCACTTCGATCTTATAGGTTTTTTTCATCTTCTCTTCCTTCCTTTCTTCACTTTGTTTGCGAAGGATTGTTTCGCATTCAATTAAGCGTTTGTTTAATCGTTGAATTAATCATACATCCGATTTTTCAACTTGTCAAGGCACAAAAAAGACGAAACACAAAAAAGACCCGAATGCATCCATTCGGGTCTTTTTCCTTGGACATTTGTCCGCTGCTGTTCATTTGAAAGGGATATTTCAGCTTTCTTTGATCACGCTGTCTCTGCGCTTTTTCTTCTCCTTGTAAAGCTCTGCATCAGCGATGCGGAATGCTTCCGAAAGATCCACGCCTTCTTTTTTCACAAACTCATAGCAGCCTAAGGAAACATCCACATAATAGGGTTTTCCGGCTTTGCTGTTATAGATCTTATTGGAAGCCTTTACACTTTTTCTGAAAGCTGCTTTTTCAAAGCTCTCTCCTTTTTTCAGGCAGAAAAAGCATGCAAATTCATCACCGCCGGTTCTTCCGATGATGCTTCCTTCCGGCAGGCACTCTTCAAGTACTTTGGCTGTCCGCTTAATGGCGGAATCACCTGCATCATGTCCGAAGGTGTCATTGATCTGTTTTAAGTGATCCAGATCCCCCATCACGGCCACCATACGGCTGTCACCGGTGGCTTCATTGTAGCTCTTATTGCTGGCATAGGAGAACCCGGATCTGTTCATACAGCCTGTCAGAAGATCATGGGTAGCACTGTAATCCAGCATTTCGTTCTTGGTCACCAGGTCGTCCATGGTCTCCCGCTGTTTCAAAGCAAGATACAAAAACCGCAGGCCGCTGCCTATCTCAAGGGAAAGGGTATAATAGAACATCTCCTCTTTCGTCGTCAGTTCCACGCAAAGGATTCCATATTGGATATCTCCGTAAAACAGCAGGAAAGTTGCCACCTGCTTACCTTTTTCGCTGGTATGGAACTTGCGCAGATCTCCTGTCTGGATTACGGGAGCCTTTTCCGTGTCGTAGGCCTTAATGCTCTCTCCCTCCTGGTACATGCAAAGAAGGAGCTGATCCGGCACAAACATTCTGTTCTTGGCACTGATGCGCTTGGGATTGTCCAAAAGACAGATATAGGATCGTTTGGTACCCAGCGCACAAAGCTGACTTCCCAGCTGTTTGAAAAATCCCTTAATGGTAATATCTTCTTTCAGCAGATTGCGGATCATCAAAGAACTCATCATGTTCTGATACCGGGCACTTTTTACAAGGGCACGGTCTTCCAGATGCCGGATCTCGCTGAATTTCTCATTTTCTTTTTTCTTGCTCTCACGAGCTTTACAGCCGCAGGACTGTCTTGCTATAAAGGTAGCCGGAATATGAAGCGGTTCGGAAAGATCATTTTTTCCTTCCAGATACTCTTTTGCAACCTTGACTGCCGTGGTGGATACCGCATCAAAATCCTGTCTTACCGTGGAAAGGGGCGGATCCATCAGGGCCGCTGCCGGAATATCGTCAAATCCCGTCACGCATACATCCTTGCCCGGGGTAAGTCCTCTTGCCTTTAAAACACGGTACACACTCTCTGCCATATCGTCGTTGGCACAGGCAAAGGCATCGGGTACACCGTGGCTTTGGATGCATTCCTCGATGAGGGGGTCTACCTTGTCGGTAAAGTCTCCGTATACGATCATATCTTTGGTGACAGTCAGATTCAGACCGCGCATAGCGTCCATATAGGCATTGAGACGAAGCTTGGCATCTGGAACGTCCGTGGGTCCGGAAACAAATACAATATCCTTGCATCCGTGGCCAGCCAGATGTTCCACGCATTCCTTCATGGCGCCGTAATTATCGATGGTAATACAGATCCCGTTTTTAGGCGGATGATCATCCTCTAGCAGGATCACCGGTACATCCGGCAGATTAGACAGAAAGTCATCCAGCGAAAGGGGTTTCTGAATTGCGGAGATCGTTCCGAAAGAAACGATCAGGATATCCGGCTGATCAAAGTTGCTGTAGCCGAACAGGGAATAATAATGGTGATCGAAGCCCTTATCCACATAAGACTTCACATTCAAATAGCGGGCAGCATCAAGGCCCTGATACAGACGCACGTCCACATCCATATCCTTCATTGCCTCTCCTGCTACCCTTGCGATCCGGGAGGAGTTTTCCGTATGGAAACTTCCCGTCATGATTCCCACTACAGGTCTTTTCGATTCAGTGTTTTTCTGGTTTTTTTTCATCCGTTGTCCCCCACTACTTACTCAAACCAAAATTTGCTATTGACTTTATCCTCTGTGCATCATTAAATGATATTGTAATCCAGAGAAAAGAGGTGCTGCATGACAGATCAACATTTCACACTCCCCCATAATCATAATCACCATAACGGATCAGACCATCTGAAACGCTATATTCCCGATACGAATACCATCACCACTGTTTCCGAAGCCATGAAGCAATTGGGTGACCCGTCAAGGCTTCGTATCTTCTGGCTTTTGTGCCACTGCGAAGAATGTGTGACAAACATCGCAGCCCTTACGGATATGACTGCTCCGGCAGTCTCTCATCATCTGCGCCTTCTGAAAGGAAGCGGCCTGATCATTTCCCGCAGAGACGGAAAAGAGATGTATTACAAAGCCGCTGAAACCGATCTGGCTCAAAAACTCCATCATACCATTGAAGAGGTGGCCATGATCTCCTGTCCGCAGTAACCTTATACCCAGTCTAAGATCTGCGCCACGTTTGATACGCAAACTGTTTTGATGCCTTTGGGGATACTGCCCTTCAGGCTTTCTGCTCCCGCTGTGGGGATCACACAGATCTCAAATCCCAGCTTTGCTGCTTCTGCGATCCGTTGCGCTGTCTGCGTCACCGCCCGGATCTCTCCCGACAGTCCCACTTCTCCGAATACAACAGTTTTATCCGGAATGGCTTTATTTTTGTAACTGGACAAGATTGCCAGTACGATCCCGAGGTCCACTGCCGGTTCCGAAACTCTCATACCGCCTGCCAGATTGACGTAGGCGTCCATGCTTCCCAAGTGCAGGGAAAGTCTTTTTTCCAGAACCGCCATAAGGAGATTTACTCTGTTATAATCAACCCCCGTCGCCTGTCTTCTGGGAATCTGAAATCCCGATTCACAAACAAGGGCCTGCAATTCCACCAGCATGGGTCTGGTTCCTTCCATGGCACAGATCACCACGGATCCGGAAGCATCTTTCGGTCTTCCGCTGAGCATATATTCCGAAGGATTCTTCACCTGGGAAAGCCCGGCTGCTCCCATTTCGAACACGCCGATCTCATTGGTGGAGCCAAACCTGTTCTTTACTGCACGCAGGATTCTGTAAGAGGCATATCTGTCCCCTTCAAAGTACAGAACCGTATCCACCATATGCTCCAGCACTCTGGGGCCTGCCACGGTTCCTTCTTTTGTTACATGTCCTACGATAAATACCGCAATTCCACTGCTTTTGGCGATCCGAAGCAAAATACCGGTGGCCTCCCGTACCTGGGAAACACTGCCCGGCGCGCTGGATGCCTGAGGCGTAAACATAGTCTGTATGGAATCAATGATCACTACTTCCGGCTTTTCCCGCTGGATGATCCCTTCGATCTGTCCCAGATCCGTCTCGCAAAGGAGCTTTAAGGAATCGGTAAAATCTCCCATACGCTGGGCACGGATCTTGATCTGCTTTAAGGATTCCTCACCGGATACGTATAAAAGCGGGTGTCCCTGGGATGAAAGCATCTGGCACATCTGCAAAAGCAGGGTGGATTTCCCGATTCCCGGGTCACCGCCCACCAAAACCAGCTGTCCCGGCAAAATTCCGCCTCCTAAAACTCTGTCAAGCTCATCGATCCCGGTAAAGATCTTCTCCTCGCTTGTCATGGAGATCTCGGAAAGAGCAGCTGTTTTGCCGCCGCTGCTAAGGCTTGCTCCCTTCGCCGGCGCAGATGCGGGTGCCTTGATCAGTTCTTCCGCAAAGGTATTCCACTCTTTGCAGCCCGGACACTGTCCCATCCACTTTGCGGATTCGTATCCGCAGTTTTGACAATAAAATGCCGTAGTGCTTTTTGCTTTCGCCATCCTATGCCTCTGTGATCACTACAGGAACATCGCCCATGCCTGCAAGCTCAACGCTGACAGACAGTTTTCCGCTGACACCGGTAGACATCTTTCCGGCATTTGCGGATCCCACGATCACCTCATATTCCGTCTTTTCTTTCAGACCTACGGTGATCTGTGCATCCTCACTGCCGCTAACGGTGAAGGAAACGCCGTTCTTCTCCTCTGCAAAATCCTTCACGGTTGTGCCGGGAACGGATTCATACAGAAACATATCGTTCTTCTCAAGCTTGGTCAGCTCCTGAAAGGTTCTTACCTTGTACACATCCCCCGAGAGTTCATAATCATCCAGCTTTGCTTTCTGCGCCAGCGTATGATCACCGAAGCAGATCTTTCCGTCAGAACCGCCCTTTAACAACTCGCTCGTTTGTGCCATTTTCTTATCCTCCGTTTTTATCGTCAGGCTTCTTTTTTCTGTTTGCCGTTAAAAACTACTTTTCCGCCGGAGACGGTGGCTGTTACCGTATCTCCCGCCTTGATTTTTCCTGCAAGGATCTGCTGTGCCATCTCATCCTCGATAACGGTCTGGATGGCCCGCTTTAAGGGTCTTGCTCCCATCTTGCTGTCGCAGTGGTGATCGATCAGATACTTTTTCAGCGTAGGGCTGACGGTAAGTTTGATATCCATCTGCGTTTTGCAGCGCTTGATCAGATTGTTGCAAAGCAGGGTTACGATCTTTTCCAGCTCCTTTTTCTCCAGGGGATGGAATACCATGATCTCATCAATCCTGTTAATGAACTCCGGTTTGAACAGGCGTTTTACCTCTTCCATAACACCGTCCTTCATCCGCTTATAATCATAGGCCGGATCTTTTTCCGCCCGAAATCCCAGATTCTTGGGATCCACGATCCTGGATGCACCGGCGTTGCTGGTCATGATGATGATGGTGTTCTTAAAGCTTACCTTCCGTCCCTTGGAGTCGGAAATATGTCCGTCATCCAGAACCTGCAGCAGAATGTTGAATACATCCGGATGGGCTTTTTCGATCTCATCAAACAGAACCACGCTGTAAGGTTTCCTGCGGACTTTCTCGGAAAGCTGTCCGCCGTCGTCATGTCCCACATATCCCGGCGGTGAGCCGATCATCTTGGCTACGGAATGGGATTCCATGTATTCCGACATATCCACACGGATGATCTCATTTTCCGATCCGAACATGACCTCTGCCAGCGCCTTGGAAAGCTCTGTCTTACCCACACCGGTAGGACCTAAGAACAGAAACGATCCGATGGGCCTTGCAGGATCCTGTAAGCCTACTCTGCCTCTGCGCATTGCCCTTGAGAGAGCTGAAACAGCCTCTTCCTGGCCGATCACACGCTTATGCAGGATCTTCTCCAGCTTCAAAAGCCGCTCACTTTCCTGGGTGGACAGCTGCTTTAAGGGCACCTTTGTCCACTGGGATACCACTGCCGCGATATCATCCTGGGTAACGACTTCTCTGGTTTCCCGCTGCTTTTTTTCAAACCGGCTCATAACGGAGCGGTACTTCTTTTCCAGTTCCTGCTGTTTGCACCGCTGTTCATGGGCCTGGGTAAAGGCTTCAAACTTCAATGAGCGTTCGATCTGTACATTCAGTTTATCGATCTCTTCCTGAAGCTCTATGGCTTTTTTCGGGATCTGTACCTTGCGAAGGCGAAGGGCCGAAGCCGCCTCGTCGATCAGGTCAATGGCTTTATCCGGCAGATTCCGGTCGTTGATGTAGCGGGCGGAAAGCTTTACGGAAGCTTCCACCGCATCCGGCTGGATCGTAACCCGGTGATGTTCTTCGTATTTGTGTTTGATCCCTTCTATGATGGCAATGGCCTCGGAGATAGTAGGCTCCGTTACCTCCACCTTCTGGAACCGCCGCTCAAGAGCAGCATCCCGTTCCAAATACTTTCTGTATTCTTCCACCGTGGTGGCACCGATGAGCTGAAGCTCTCCTCTGGAAAGAGCAGGCTTTAAGATATTGGAAGCATCGATGGATCCTTCCGCTCCGCCGGCACCGATCAGGGTGTGGATCTCGTCCATGAATAGAATGATATCGCCGTCGGCGATGACTTCATTCATCACTTTTTTGATCCGCTCTTCGAATTCACCCCTGTATTTACTGCCGGCCACCATGCCGGACATATCCAGGGTCACAAGTCTTTTATGCTCCATAACAGGCGGCACATTGCCTTCTACGATCCGCTGGGCAAGTCCTTCCACTATGGCTGTTTTTCCCACGCCGGGTTCTCCCACAAGGCAGGGATTGTTTTTCATCCTGCGGCAAAGGATCTGGGTCAGACGCTCGATCTCGTTTTCTCTTCCGATGACAGGATCCAGTTTTCCTTCTCTTGCAAGGGCTGTCAGATCCCTGGAATACTGGTCCAATACCTTGGTCTGTCCGTGGCCCCCTTCTCCCAAAGGCTGGCTTTGGAACAGCTTCATCTCTTCTCTGATGCGGCCGGGATCCGTTCCCACAGCCACCAGCGTATCCGCATAGATCTTCTGGATGTTTACTTCCAGAGAAACCAAAAGTCTTACGGCAACATTGTTGCCGTCCCGAAGCAGTCCCATAAGGATATGCTCCGTTCCCACTGCCTCACTGCCGTAATGCTCTGCCTGACGCTCCGCTTCCTGCAGGGCTGCCTGAGCACGGGGTGAATAACCTGATCTGTCTTTCACCACCACCTCTGAGGGGGGCGCGATCAGATTGTCGATCAGAGTTTCAATATCCCGGACACTGATGCCGTTTTCCTCCAAAACACAGGCAGCGATTCCGTCACCCTGTTTCAAAAGACCCAGCAAAAGATGCTCTGTGCCGATATAGCTCTGGAGATAAGATTTTGCCGCAACAGCTGCTGCTTTCAGCACCTCTCCGGCTTTTACCGTATAGTTCATATTGCCTTACCTTCGCTTTGGATGCATCCCGGATTGGCCGGTTTATTTCCCGCGCACCTTTTCGTATTCGTCGCAGATGTCATCCAAAAGACTGTGCAGTTCCTTTCTCTCGATTCCCTGGCAAAGGGCTTTCGCAAGCAGGAGCCGAAGCTCCTTTTCCACCCCTGCTCTGGCCCGCAGCGCGTCAATATCCACAGCGATCACCGCGCCTCTGCGCCTGTCTACCTTGACAAATCCATCCTGTCTTAAGACGGAATATGCCTTGTTGACCGTATGCATATTGATCCCCACGGTATCCGCCAGCGCACGAACGCTGGGCAGTGCATCACCTTCTCTGTATTGCGCGGTGGCGATGCCGAGTATGATCTGGTTGCGAAGCTGCATATATAGCGCTTCTTCACTGTTAAAATCAATCTGTATCATCATTTTCCCATCACCTCTGTTATATCAAGTCTATAACAGGAGTACCATCTTGTCAATTCAAACCGGGGATCATTCATCATCCCCTAAGGTAAAGATGGGTACACTTGAGCGTTCCGCATCCTGGCTCTTTTCAGCCTCAACTACGGTAATGGGGATCTTGCCCGTGGTATAGGTCACGCCTTTTTCCGTCACCTTTTTGGTCACCTTCACTCTGGCCTGTCCGCTCTCCCCTGTTTGAGGACGAATGGTTTTTCCGTTTTTTGACTCCGGTCTTTTAACAGGTTTTTTCGGTCTTACCGCAGCTTCGGATCCTTCCGGCATAACTGTTCTGGTAACACCCTGCTTTTTCAGGTTTGCCTCTACATTGGCGATCCTTGCCGTTGCATTTTTCTGTACGGCTTTTTCCTTCATAGCGGAGATCTCACGATCGATATCAAAATCGTCATCCGTCTCCTCTGTATAAACCGGCTTCTCCGGACGGGGAGCCTTAACTTTCTTTACTGTGGGTGCCGGCTGGGGTGCTGCTTCCTGCTCACTCTCCGGTGCTTCTTCCGCTGCCGGTCTGGGCGCTCTTTTTACCTTCTTTACAGTGGGCTCCGGCATGGATTTTTCCGCCAGTTCCTCCACTTCGGTCTTAACGGTTTTTTTCTTTCTGGGAGCCGGCTTTCTTATCGGTTCCTCTTCCATATCGTCATCGTATTCAGGCTCAACATCCTCATCATAAGGATCTTCCACCACTTCCTTTACCACAGGTCTCTTTTTCTTTTTCACCGTGCTTCTGGCAGGTGCCTGGGGCTCTTCTTCCGGCTCAATGCGGGCCACCTTTTTCTTTCTGGGTTTTTCAAACAGATCTTCCTCTATGGGCTCTTCCGGCTCCTCTTCGTCAAGAAGGGTTACATCCTCTCCTCTCTTAAGAGCCATAACAAGCATAATGATGATGCTGATAAAGAGCATTACCGCCAGCAGTGCGATGATAGCGATGGCACGCTTGGAGAATCCCTTGGCTGCTCCGTAGGAAGATCCCGTATTCAGGAAATGTACATAGCCGCCGCCGGAAAGATCATAGAGATAGTAATCCTGATTCTGATCCTGATCCATGGCATATAACAGACAAACGTTTTCTCTCTGCTGAACGCTGGAATCCTTCAGCTTCCCGCAGGTGATATAGGAGCCGCCGATCTCGGTTCCCTCAACCACAAAGCCATCCGGCAGGGATGCGGGCAGTGCCACGGGAACGATGTAGCTTCCGTTTGCCGCCATGATGGTTACAAATCCCTGGAATGTGTTCTGGGATGCATCATACAAAAACAGTTTATCGCTGCCGTCGGTGCTGGACTTTGCAGTAACAAGGGTAAGTGCTCCTCCTGACAGTGTGATGGCCTCGATATTCTGGTCTGCGTAAGTAATAGAGGTTTTGGTTGCCCCTTCGGGAACCATATCGTCGGGGATCACCGGCTGAATGGTATAGGAATTCTGGCCGATGAGAATGGTCATATTATTGCTGGTGATGGCATCGGTTCCCAATCCTGCTCCTGCGCTCATGGAACCTGCAGGAGTCTCAGCAGCTTCCGTCTGCTCCGTACTCTGGGTCTCAGGCGTCGTCGCCTCTTCTGCGGAAAGTGCTGCCTTGGCTGCTTCCACATCGCCGTGAACCACATTAAAATGATACTCCAGTGTGGAGCCGTCTGCTGCGGTCACGATAATGACAGCCTGGCTTTCTCCGTCTCCAAGGCCTTTAAAACCGGTTGCCTGTGTGATCTGGGAAGAAGGATCGGATACGCCGCCGCTGACGGTGATATCGGTCACGCCTTCCGGGATCGTAATGGTATACTGGGTATTCTCCGGCGTAAATGCGGGAGAGAGAACACCGGGATCAATGGCAAGACCCTTCAGGGTTGCCTTGGTCGCTGCCGCTCCGGCTGCTGCCGTATCTGCCTCTGCTGCTGCCCCGTCGCCTACGGTAACGGATGCACTTCCGGTTGCCGGATTGTTTCCGTCATCATCGATGATGGCTTCCGCATTGATGCTGGCGCTTCCTGCTGAAAGTGCGGTAAAGGTGATATTGCCGCCGGTTCCCGTCAGGGTAACAAGTCCGCCTTCTCCTCCGCCGTATTCCACATCACAGGAATCAAACTGCAATACCGCCGGATCATAATTTACCGAGATCTGAGGCGGTGTAGCCGGATCCTCCGGCTGTGAAGTCTGTACATTTACGGTAATCTGTTCCGAAACCGATGCGTTTGCTTTGGATGCGGTCACGCTGACCGTTCCTGCCGCAAATACATTTGCAGCGCCCAGGACGCAAAGACCTGCCGTAAGGATTCCTGCGAATGCTTTCTTTCCGAAGATGACACGGATTTTGTTCTTACTCATGATGTTCTCCTTTTTTGATCGACTTATTTTCTTTTGATCGTCAAAGTATATTCTCTGCTTGACCCTGCCGCAGAGCGACAGGTGATCACAATCTTGTTTTCTCCCCTCTCAAGGGAAACCTCTCCCGTTCCGGAAACGGTGGACGTAGCTGCTGCGGGTGTTGCCGCGATCACAACACTTTCCACTTTCTTTTTCACCGTCAGGGAATATTCGCTTTTCGCTCCGTCAAAGGCAGGCGAAATCTCAAACCCTTCCACGGAAAGACCGGAAAGATAATCGTTGGGATTCTGATCTGCTCCGGGTTTAGCACATACTTCCTTCGGCATATTCTTATATACCGGAATGTAAAATACCAGAGCTGTGTCGTTTCCTTCATAGGCCTTGCACATTCTTGCCGCTTCGCTGGAAGCCGCCTGTACATTGCCCATATACTGATGCTTGTAAAGGCCGTTCTTTCGATTGACCACGTTAAACTTCTGGAAATACAGGGTGTTCTGCCCCACTTTTATGTACTTCTCCGCAAGATAGGTCGCGCCGCCCAAAATAGACTGATAACGGCTGTTCCAGGGCCTTTCGTAATTGGCCGCTCCCTCACAGGAAGAGGATGCATAGATCAGGCCCTGTCTGGTGGGCGTGTTTCCGCCGGAAGCATAGGCTCCGATATTGAAGTAATTGTAAATACCCTCAAATCCCGGAACAGAGCCGGAAACAGAATCGCTGGTGCCTGCTCCCTGCTCCTGATAGCATCTTGCTGCCAAATGATAGGGATTTACCGCCACCTGTTTTCCAACCTGGGTAAAGGTCTCGGCATAGGAGCGCTTGGTTCCGTCCGCTTCTTTATATTTCCCCTTCATAAAGGTTCCCGCCAGCAGGTTCTTCACCCCGGTCTCATTTTGATACTCATGATACTCAAGGGATTCAAACTGATAGATCTGGGGATCCGATAAAAAGTTCCGGGGATCCATATAGTATGCGATCAGCGCCGGTGATGCCGCTACCCAGCTGCCGCCGTCAAAGGTATACCAGGTATTTTTCTTCCAGTTATAGGCCGCCGTATCCGTGGATTTCCAGGATGCAATGGCACCGGCCGATACCAGATTCAGACCCACTTTACTTTCCGCATTCAGCGCTTCATTCCAGTCAAGTCCTGTTCCCACTGCCACAAAGGTCCAGTTCGGATGGGCAGCATGCAGGGTCCGAAGTCCGGATTTGTAGCCTTCCGGGAAGCCCTGTCTGTTCATGTAATCCTCAAACTCGGCATCGCTCATTTCAACGCTTTCCGTTTCGGACGCCTTCTCCGTGGTCCCCTTCTTAGGCTGGGGCGCAAGGAAATCGGATCTTACATATCCTGTGACGGATACTCCGTTTTCTTTGTATTTAACCTTATACCATACATTTCCGTCGGATGCAGTCTCCATTTTCTTTAAGGTGACTTTTTTATCCTTCTTAAGATACCCTACCGTATCTCCTGTAACAGGCGATTTTCTGACCCGGATCTGATCTCCCACAGCCAGAGCCTTCTGTCCTTTGTAAAAACCGGTTTCGGCATTCTGGGTGTCTGCCTCTTCGGTTTTGTTCTTCTTTTCTTTTTCTTTCTTCTGTCTGCTCTCTTCGGCTGCCGCTACCGCCTGGACGATCTCCGCGGGTACGGCAACTTCCGTCACCTCTCCCTGGGCATCAACTGCCACATCGGTGGTGGCGTTTTTGTCTTTTTTCTTCTTCTTTTTCTTCTTTTCCTGCTTTGCCTGGTCCGCTGTGTTTTCAGGTGCGGAATATTTCACATAGTCTCCCAGCACGTAACCTGTATATGTCTTTCCGTCTAATACAAAAGAAAGCTGATACCAGTACTTTCCGCTGGGATCCGCCTTAACGGAATCGATCACTGTCTGGGTTCCCATAGGAAGTGTGGCTACTTTCCCTGCCTGCACGCCCGCATCGGATCGCACATTCACCTGATCTGCGGTGATCACGCCCGTTCCAATGGAAGCAAGTGCCTCCGCCCTGCCTATTCCCGACAGCAGAAAAGCTGCCATACAGAAACCGGTCAGACGACTGAGCCCACGCAAACTACACCTGTTTTTGATCGACACCATGATATTCTCCCTCTGATTCACTGATTTCAACTCTTTCGTATTCTGCAGGATTTCATTCATAATTAACATAACAATCCATGCTTATCATACTATGGGAGATATATTACGTCAACCAAAAGATGCCCTTTCGAGATATTTTTCTCGGAATTTCCACGGTTTTTCCGACTTTTTACGCATGAAAGATAACTTGCATTTTTTCTTTATGTAAACATCAGCACTCGTCGATGGCTTTTCCGATATCGTTTCTCTTATATTTGTTGTCGAAGGATACCCACTCCGTTGCTTCATATGCTTTCCGGCGGGCTGTTTTCAGATCATCCCCTGTAGCGGTGATGCCCAAAACCCTTCCTCCGTTTGTAACGATCTTTCCGTCTTTTTCTGCGGTGCCTGCGTGGAAGCAGAAATAATCTTCCTTACCGTCGAAGGCTGAGAGACCTTCGATGGGATAGCCCTTTTCATAGGAAACGGGATAACCGTCACTTGCCAGCACAACGCAGACAGCGGCATTGTCGGTAAAGGTAACTTCCATCTGATCCAGACGGCCGTCAATGCAGGCTTCCACCACATCGATGATGTCGTTTTCCAGTCTCGGCAGCACCACCTGTGCTTCCGGATCGCCGAATCTTGCATTGTATTCCAAAACCTTGGGGCCTTTTTCTGTCAGCATCAGACCGAAGAAGATGATGCCCTTAAACTCTCTGCCTTCCGCTCTCATGGCGTCCACGGTCTTTTGGAAAATATGCTCTTTGCAAAAAGCATCGATCTCGGGCGTATAGAAGGGGCTGGGTGAAAAGGTTCCCATACCGCCCGTATTCAGACCCTGATCTCCGTCTTTTGCACGCTTGTGATCCTGGGCGGAGGACATTACCCGAACGGTCTTGCCGTCCACAAAGGTCAGTACCGATACCTCACGTCCCGTCATGAATTCTTCCACAACCATACGGTTTCCCGCATCTCCGAACTTCTTATCCTCCATGATGCTCTTAACACCGTCCATGGCTTCCTGCTTTGTATTGCAGATCAATACGCCTTTTCCCAAAGCTAGACCGTCTGCCTTTAATACGATGGGATAATCTGCCGTTTCCAGATAGGCCATGGCCTGTTTCGGATCATCAAAGGTCTCATATGCCGCAGTGGGAATCTCATATTTTTTCATAAGATCCTTGGAAAAAGCCTTGCTGCCCTCTAATATAGCAGCATTCTTTCTCGGTCCGAAAACTCTCAGGCCCGCTGCTTCAAAAGGATCCACAACACCTGCAACCAGAGGATCATCGGGACCGATGATGGTCAGATCGATCTCTTTTTCTTTGGCAAAGTTTACCAGTTTGTCAAACTCCATCACGCCGATGGGAACGCACTCTGCGATCTGTGCTATGCCTGCATTTCCCGGAGCGCAATAGATCTTATCTACTCTGGAGCTTTTTTTAACGCTGGCTGCAATGGCGTGTTCTCTTCCGCCGCCGCCTACGATCAGTACTTTCATTTTTCTCCTCCTGCCTGTTTCACGCTCTGCCCGGAGCATCACGTATCTGTCATCTGTTTACTGCCGCGCTGCCTTCTTCAGACCAGCTGGGCACACTTTTCACCGCTTTCGATACTGCCCACAATATAAGCCTTCTCTCCTGCCTGTTCCAAAGCAGCCAGCGTCTTGTCCGCATCTGCCGCATCCACGCAAAGCACCATTCCCAGGCCCATGTTAAAGGTATTGTACATCATCTGTTCTTCGATGTTCCCTTTTGCGGCCATCAGCGGGAAGATGGGAGGAACAGGATAGCTGTCCTTTTTAACCACTGCCTTCACACCATCCGGCAGCATACGGGGAATGTTCTCGTAAAAACCGCCGCCCGTAATATGGCTGCATCCCTTCAGGGTGATGCCTGCTTCTTTGATGGAGCGCAGGGCCTTCACGTAGATCTTTGTGGGCGCCAAAAGTACGTTGCCCAAGGTATCTCCCAGCTCATCGTATACAGTCTCCAGATTCTCTTTTGTCATTTCAAATACTTTCCGGACCAGAGAAAAGCCGTTGGAGTGCACACCGGAAGAAGGAAGTCCGATCAGCACATCTCCCGGGGCAATGGATGCTCCCGTGATCATTTCTTTTTTATCAACCACACCTACGGCAAATCCCGCCAGGTCATATTCATCTTCCGGCATCAGCCCCGGATGCTCTGCTGTCTCGCCTCCCACAAGGGCAGCGCCGGACTGGAGGCACCCTTCAGCCACACCGGATACGATAGCTGCGATCTTTTCCGGCTCATTTTTTCCGCAGGCAATATAATCCAGGAAAAAGAGGGGCTCTCCACCGCTGCAGGCGATGTCATTTACACACATGGCAACGCAGTCAATACCGATGGTATCATGCTTGTCCATCAGAAAAGCCAGCTTCACTTTGGTGCCGCATCCGTCCGTTCCGGACAGAAGCACCGGATCTTCCATCTTCTTGATCCCGGAAAGATCAAAGGCGCCGGCGAATCCGCCGATACCTCCCAACACCTCGGGACGTATGGTTTTTTTCACCGATTCTTTGATCAGTTCCACACTGCGATATCCTGCTTCGATATCCACACCTGCTTTTTTGTAATCCATCTTTTTTCTCCTTTTTGTCTGGTTAAAAAGTTAGCTTGTGCTTATTTTCCGTAATTTTCGTATCCCGTATCCTGCAGGGCAGCATCTTTTTTTTGTACCGCTTCCTTCATGCCTTTTGTATATTCTTTCAGACGGGAAAGAAGTTCGCTGTCGGATGTTGCCAGGATCTTGGCTGCAAGAATTCCCGCATTGGCGCCTCCGCCGATGGCCACCGTTGCAACGGGAATGCCGGAAGGCATCTGCACGATGGAATAAAGGGAATCTCTTCCTCCCAGGGAAGTGGTATGCATAGGCACACCAATGACCGGCATGGGGAAAATCGCCGCACACATCCCCGGAAGATGGGCTGCCATTCCGGCGCCGGCAATGATCACCTTATATCCTGCCTCTTCCGCACCCTTTGCATACTCAAAAAATACATCCGGCTCCCTGTGCGCCGAAATGATATGCATATCAAACGTAACTCCCAGCTCCTTTAAGACGTCCGCTGCCTTTCGCATAACGGGCATATCCGAATCGGATCCCATGATAATACCAACCTGTGCCATTTTGTTTCCTCCTTTTTACTGCTGTTTCCCGTAGGCCTGATCCCGCTCTGTCGGAGCTTCGGATCAGTCTAAGGGTTTATTCAGTTCTTCCGTACCGGGAAGAACAAATCTTCCGTCTTCCAATATGGTGATGCGCTGCCCGTCCTTCGTTTCACCGTATAATACGGCCAGTTCCTCGTAAGGAATCGTCACATCGGTATGGCAATGATAATATGCTTTTTTCCGCTGACTCTCATCTTCACTTTTCCGTAAAATGGAAATCTCATTGTCTCTGGCGATGATCTCTTTGCCGTCGGTATTGTATACCTTCATGTCTTCATTGTAGGAATAGCAGGTATCCCCGATTGCAATATGGGGCCCCGTTTTTTCCGCGATAAGAATGGGAAGCTTATCCTCAATGTCATATTCTTTTGCCATTTTGTAAGCCGTTGTGTTGGTGCCGATGGCCAGTTCCCCCAGGGGAACATTTTTATGATGATGCAGGATCCGACTCTCGATGAGGGTTCTGCATTCTTCCTCGCTCTCAAAATTAGCACAGCCGTAATCTACTACCCGGCCCTCTTTGATGGTAAAGCGAAGATCCCTGTATTCCAGTCCGTTCAAAAAGACTCTCTTTACATGGAGCACACCGTTGGTGCCTGCCAAAACAGGTGAGGTAAAGACTTCTCCCACAGGGATGTTTACATCCGCCACACAGTTTTCAAAAATGGTCTCTTTTTCCGGATCCGAAAGGGGGATCAGGCTGAGGCGAAGATCCGTCTCGTTTCCGTCTTTTCCTTTGATGTATACCGCATTACATGTATCCAGACTGTCGATCATGGTCTGCTGGATCTTTTCATAAAGACGCCAGTCCAGAGTATTGAGCCTGATCACATCTTCCATGATCTTAGGATACTCTTCCCCGATCTGGGGCAGGGGAAATGCGATAATGGTAAAGCTTCTCTCATCCCCCGGAATATACTTATTCGTAATGGCCGCCGCCTCGGAATAATAGGAGGCTTCCAGATCTCTTTGCTTTTCGTTAAAGGCCGCCGCGGTTTTTTTGTTCACCGGATGAAACAACTCCTCGCCGAAAGTTTCCACCACCGCAGGTCCTGCCACGGCGCGGGATTTTTCTTTATGCTCTTCAAAGGCCGCCTTCAAAAACTGCAGTCTCTTTTCGCACACTTTTTTGTTCAGGAAAAAGGCCGCATCTTCTCTGTGATCATATTCGCACTGTCTGTTAGGGTTCTCACTGTAATAGCCGTAGGAAGAACCATAGCGTTTTTCCGTAAGGCTGACAGTTTCCCTGCGGATCACAGGGCGAAGTCCCATCTCTTTAAAATTAGCTATTGCTAACTTTATCATAGGCTCAAATCCCAGAGGATAAATGATCTGCACGGCTCCTTTTTTGGAAAGGTCCTTACCCGCCTTTTCAAAACCGATGCGATAGCCCTCCGTATAGGTATCAGCCATAAGACGCAGGGTTTCCTCGGGAAGTGAACCGATGTAAGTTGCGGTTTTGCAAACGTCTTCGGAAATGTATTCCCCGAATCGATACAGATATGACAGATCGGCAAAATCAGACTCCATAATGATCCGGTAAGCAAAATCCTGATCCGGATCTACTTTGGAAAGAACGTTGTCATTTGCCTCTTCTTCATACAGATAAAGAACGAAATCGATCAAACCGTCCCGGACGGTCTCAAAGTCAGGCTCTGTTTTTTTCTCCTGTGCTGCCTCGCAAAAAGTGGAATACAGCCCCAGGAAATAATGGATATGCCGAAGAAGTCTGTCCCTGTTTCCTTCAAAAACATCAGGGATGCAGCTTCGCATCTGCATATAAATAAAAGAAAAGAAGGTTCCGAACTTTTTCCCTACCGTACTGACTGCAAAATCCGGGTTGGCAAAGCTTGCTTCATACAGCTCGCCGCGGATATCCGCATACAAAAGTACGTTTACATTTCTCCAGTCGGAAAGACTCCATTTATCACTTTCTGTTTCTATCTCCTCGCCGATCCTGCAAAGCTCCAGCAGGAAAAAAGCGGTTCTCCGGAAAAAGGAACGATAGGGCATGCTTACGATCTCTTCCTCATGAAGCTCCGAAAGCCTTTCCTTTGCCAGAAGATATAATTCATCATTCATTAGTCAAACTCCCATATATAAGATCACGCCGCCGATCAGTATGGTGACGGCATTCAAAACGATCCCGAGTTTCGGGAAAAACAGCAAAACATCCGGCTCCATATGGGACATGATCCCCATGACAAGGCCGGTTACACCGAAAAATACAGACAACAAAACAACTGCTCCGAGTCTGAGCGGCACAACTCCCTCATTTTTGTATGAGATCAGCAGCGCCAAACACACTCCCAGCAGTCCGATCAATCCCAGGAAGGAAGAAAACACGCCTTTCTCAGGATTCTTTTTGTCTGAAAACAAATATCTCTTTTTTGCCATTACAGCTTCTGCCTTAGAAAATCATCTTGGATCTTCCGGAAAGCAGTTTTGCTCCGGAAATGATCAGCAAAACACCGCTGACGATCCCGGTAACCAGCGCGATCACGCCCACGGTAAGGGCTACGGCGCCGGAACCTGTCATTGTCTTGTATACTTTCTCTTCCATGGTAAGAACACTCCTTTATCGCCTTACGCCATACTGCTCATAATATGCATCAATGGCTGCTTTCATGGCATCGTCAAGGATCACTTCTCCTGCCACCTCGCGATTGTAAAGATGGCTGACCACTTCCTCCATCGTAACGATGGCTGCAGTGGGGAATCCGTACTTTTCGGAAATCTCCTCCAGCGCAGTCACGCTGCCGCCGGGTCCAACCTCGCAGCGGTTCAGGGAAACCACCAGACCCTCGATCTTCACATCAGCCTGGGCCTTTAAAATGGGATAGGTCTCTTCAATGGATTTACCGGAAGTGGTCACATCTTCAATGATCACAACCCGGTCTCCGTCCTGCAAAGGGCTTCCCAAAAGGATACCAGTATCTCCGTGATCCTTTACTTCCTTTCTGTTGGCACAATAGCGGATCTGCTTCCCGTAAAGGGTTTCATATGCGATCACGGTTGCCACGCTCAAAGGAATTCCCTTGTAAGCCGGTCCGAACAGAACATCAAAATCGTCTCCGAAATTCTCATGGATAGCGCTGGCATAATACTCACCCAGCTTCTTTAAAGCACCGCCTGTCACATAGCTTCCCGCATTCATGAAAAAAGGTGACTTACGGCCGCTCTTCAATGTGAAATCACCGAATTTCAACACCCGGTTTTCCACCATAAACTCAATAAACTCCTGCTTATAGGACTGCATTTGCGATATCCTCCTTCATATCCAGCACAGCTGCTCTGGCAGCGTCTGCATAATTTTCCGGTGAAAAACGATCCTTGTAAGGATCCTTCTGCCAGGCGGCAATGATTCCTCTGGATGAATTGACAATAGCTCCAAGGCCGTCTTTGTCAAAGAAGTGGACCAGATCTTTTCCTTTTCCGCCCTGTGCTCCGTAACCCGGAACCAGAATATAGGCTTTGGGCATCAGATCCCGAAGCACCTTTCCCATCTCAGGATAGGTGGCGCCCACAACGGCTCCCACATAGCTGTAGCTTTCTCCCATCAGTTCTCTGCCCCAGGCATCTACCTGCTTGCCTACGATCTCGTAAAGAGGCTCCTGTCCGATCAGGCGGTCCTGGAACTCGCCGCTGGAGGGGTTGGATGTCTTTACCAGTACAAAAATGCCCTTCTTCTCTTCTTTGCAAATGTCCATAAAAGGTTTGACACCGTCAGAACCCAGATAGGGATTCACCGTTGCGAAATCCTCATCAAAAGGGGCATAAGTCTTGCTTCCCACGGTCACTTTTCCCAAATGCCCTACGGCATAAGCTTTGGAAGTGGAACCGATATCTCCTCTTTTAATATCACCGATGACGATCAGTCCTTTTTCCCTGCAGTACTGCACTGTCTTTTGGAAGGCCATCAGTCCTTCCACGCCAAACTGTTCATACATGGCGATCTGGGGTTTTACGGCAGGCACCTGATCATAAACCGCATCCACCAGTCCTTTGTTAAACTGCCAGACGGCTTCTGCCGCACCTGCAAGCGTCTCTCCGTATTCTTCGAATGCCTTTTTTGTGATATGCGCCGGAATATAATCCAGCATAGGATCCAGGCCTACCACAACGGGCGCCTGCTTCTTTTTGATCTCTTCTACCAGTTTATTGATCATTTCAGTCCCTTGTCCTTCCAGATATTTTTCAGATCCTGTAAAACATTTCTGTTATCGATATAAGCGGAAAACTGATCCGGTGTGATCCACTTGTAACCGCAATAGTCCTCTCCGATGCTAAGCTCCGGATCCTCCTCATCAAGATGCACCAGAAAAGCAATGCCCACGATCTGGTGATCTCCCAGCATATTGGTCCAGGTGTACAGAGTATCCGCGATCTTTGCGGACACGCCGGTATTGTCCATCACAACCCGAAGGGCTGCCTGCTCCGGCGATTCTCCCCGTTCCAGCTCCGTATCAAGGAACTCCCAGGAATAAGGATCCACGATCCTGTCGTCAACCCAGTGTTTCAGGATCAGATATTGCCCGTTTTGCTCCACAATGGCTTTGATATGAACAAAAACCGAACTCATGAACCATCCCTCCGCTTTTCGCATCAAATGGAAAACTCATCGCTACCTATTGTACCATTTCAGACAGGGTGTTGCAAGAGCGTTTAAAAGCTCCGGAAAGCCTGCCTGTAGCCTGCTTACCGGAGCTTTTTAAGTTGCTGTATAACGGTAAATCTCTTTATGCCGCTGCTGCCAAAGATCCGTTTTTCAAAAGTACGCCGTGTACCACACGTCCGATGGCGCTGGCTGCGATGCCGCAGACAACAGCCTCAATGGCACCCTGCACCCCTACCATGGTGGTCACGATCACAAGGGGATTGGTGGTTCCCGCCTTCTCTGCTACAGCCACAATGGCCGGTGCATGGAAGAAAAGCAGCATCAAAAATCCCATGAACAGGCAGGTGTTCAGCAGCGGGCAGGCAAATGCTGCCACGTAGTAAGAAAATCCTTTGGTGGCTTCTTTTTTGTAGAGTCCCTTGAAGATCAGACCGGTAAAAAGTCCTACCAGCGCTCTGGCAACCACCGCTACCACGAAGGTGTAGAAGGGGTTGATCTCCAGAAGTCCCATAAGAAGGACAGAGCCGGTTCCCATCAGCGCGTTGACAAAGCTGGTCATACCGAAAGCAATACCGCAGACCATTCCGCCGATAGGGCCAAGCAGGATCGCTGCCACTGCAACAGGCACCGTCAAAAGGGTTACCGAAAGGATGGGTGTCTTAATGTAGCCCAGCGGCGTCAGTGCCATCAGCAGAGTGACCGCTACCATTAAAGCAAGTTGAACCATGTACAGAACATTACGATTTTTCATTTTTCTCCTCCTCTTTTTCCCGCCGTCTTCCGCAAAAGGAATGCGGCTTCGTAAAATGGAATATTCGTGTGATGGCATGAAAAAAGCAGGCATTTCGCCCGCATCAGTAGAAAACCGTTCGAATCGTTGCTCGGATACAGGCCGCCGGGTCCTGCCCCTTTTCTCATTCGAAAGGATAATTGTAAAAAAATACTGATGCACGTTCCTGCGAATCATGCTCATATGCAGTGTAGCATGCTCTAAGGAAAGGCGCAACAGTATTTTGTCATTTCACATTCTTTTCACAGTTTTTGCTTCCCTGCATCAATCATGGTAAAGCTTTTTGCTGTGATATTTCGGTTCACAGGTAAGCCGGATTCCCAGTTTTTTGAACACTCCCACATCCACCTGGGAAAGGATCACGGAAGAATGTGCTTCCAGGCCAGCCAGCTGCGGCAGCATGGCATATGCTTTTCTGGCTTCCTCATTGTGAACCGCTTCAATGGAAAGTGCGATGAGGATCTCATCCAAATGCAGCAGCGGATTGTGGTTCCTCAGGTACTTCATCTTCATCTCCATGATCGGTTCGATGATGGTGGGGGAGATCAGTTTTTCCGGATCTGCGATCCCCGCAAGGCTCTTAAGGGCATTCAAAAGCATAGCGGAAGAGGCTCCCAAAAGCTCCGAGGTCTTTCCGGTGATGATGGCGCCGTCTGCCATTTCAATGGCTGCTGCAGGGCCTCCCGTCTCTTCACTCTTGATATTGGCAGCCTTAACTACAGGCCTGTCTGCTGTGGAGATTCCGGCCTTTTCCATCAGAAGCTCGATCTTGCTTACAGGGCCTTCGCCGGCATTTCCTTTTCTCTTTTCGCACTGGGCTTCAAAATATCTGCGGATGATCTCCTGTTTTGCCGCGTTGCACGTCACCTCGTCATCCACAATACAGTAACCGGCCATATTAACACCCATATCCGTCGGGGACTGATAAGGGCTCTTTCCGGAGATTTTCTCAAACATGGTCCGAAGAACCGGGAATACTTCCACGTCTCTGTTGTAATTGACCACCGTCTCCCCATAAGCCTCCAGATGGAAAGGATCGATCATGTTGATGTCATTCAGATCTGCGGTTGCTGCCTCATAGGCCAGATTCACCGGATGATTCAGCGGAATATTCCAGATGGGGAAGGTCTCGAATTTGGCATATCCGGCCTTCACGCCTCTCTTTTGCTCATGATACAGCTGGGACAGGCAGGTTGCCATCTTTCCGCTTCCCGGTCCCGGTGCCGTAACTACCACCAAGGGTCTGGTGGTTTCGATATAATCATTTTTCCCGTATCCTTCATCACTTACGATCAGGGATACATTGGAAGGATATCCTTCAATGGGATAATGACGATAGGTCTTCATGCCCAAGGCTTTCAGCTTCTTTTCGTAAGCCACTGCTGAGGGCTGTCCGGAAAACTGTGTCAGCACAACGGACCCTACAAAGAGGCCGTTGTTGGTAAAGGCATCCACAAGACGCAACACGTCCATATCATAGGTGATACCGATGTCTCCTCTGACCTTGTTTTTCTCAATATCACCGGCACTGATCACGATGATGATCTCCGTCCGGTCCTTCAGCTGCTTTAACATCTGGATCTTGGAATCGGGATGAAAACCGGGAAGCACTCTGGATGCGTGATAGTCATCAAACAGCTTTCCGCCGAACTCCAGATACAGCTTATCTCCGAATTGTCCGATCCGCTCCAGAATGTGCTTGGACTGGATCTCCAGATATTTTTGATTGTCAAATCCTGTTTCCTTCATAGTCTGCCTGTTTACTCCTCTCCATCCCAGCAATATGTACAAAGCTTGCATTTTTCCATGCCGGTAGCTTCGATCATATCATCCAGACGGTTAAAACGAAGAGATGTGAATTTCAGTTCTTTTCTGATCTCTTCGATCATGTTTTCATATTCCTGTGTTTCCGGATCCGCATAGCGGCTCAGCACCTCTTTGGTGACATTTCCGTTTTCCAGTCTCTCGATCACTCTTCTGGTGATCAGATCCATTTCGGAAGAAGATCTGGAAAAGTTCAGATATTTGCATCCGAACAGAAGGGGCGGGCAGGCGGGTCTGATATGTACCTCTTTTGCACCGCTGTCAAACAGGTACTCCGTAGTCTCCCGAAGCTGGGTACCTCTGACGATGGAATCATCGATCAAAAGCAGCTTTTTATCCCGGATCAGTTCTTCCACCGCAAGAAGCTTCATCTTGGCAATGAGGTTCCGCTTCTCCTGCATGGTAGGCATAAAGGACCTGGGCCAGGTAGGTGTATACTTAATAAAAGGTCTGGAAAAAGGAATGCCGGAAGCATTGGCATATCCCACGGCATGCGCAATACCGGAATCAGGCACCCCCGCTACGATATCGGGTTTTACCGTATCCCTGGCTGCCATCTTGGCACCGCATCTGTATCGCATTTCCTCCACATTCAGCCCTTCATAGCTGCTGGAAGGATAGCCGTAATAGATCCAAAGAAATGTACAGATCTTCATCTGGTCTCCCGGCTTTACCAGCGTGACGCAGTTTTGATCCGTCATGACTGCGATCTCTCCGGGGCCCAGCTCTCTGTAATCGGAATAACCGAGATTCTTATATGCAAAGTTTTCAAAAGATGCACAGAAAGCATCCTCTTTTTTTCCGATGGTTACCGGCGTTCTGCCGTATTTGTCTCTGGCACAGTAAATGCCTTTGTCATTCATCAAAAGAAGAGACAGTGATCCGTCCACCGACTCAAGGGCATACCGGATCCCGTCGATCAGATTCTCTTTCTGATTGATCAGCGCTGCCACCAGCTCCGTTGCGTTGATCTCGCCGCTGCTCATTTCCATAAAGTGTGCATGGCCGATCTGGAATAACTGCTTTGTCAGCTCTTCCACATTGTTGATCTTGCTGACAGTGGTAATGGCATAGGTCCCGTGATGAGACCGGATCAGCAAAGGCTGGGGTTCGTAATCCGAAATACAGCCGATGCCCATATATCCTTTCATGTCATTAACATCTTTATCGAATTTGGTCCTGAAGGGGGAATTTTCGATGTTATGGATCGCCCTTTCAAATCCGTTTTCTCCGTAAACGGTCATGCCACCGCGTCTGGTTCCCAAGTGTGAGTGATAATCGATCCCGAAAAAGAGATCAAATACACAATCCTGTTTCGATGCAACACCAAAAAAGCCGCCCATGTTCTTTTCTTTTTTCCTTTCTCTTTCCCTTATTCAGCCGCCGGCATCACGTCCGTGGTCTCGGCACTGTCCGTATCATTTCCTTCTCTCACATTATCATCTGCAGGCTGTTCCTGCGTCTGCTGCTGCGCCGGCGCGCTTTGTCTTTCGGAGGATGTATCCGCTCCTTCATCAGCGGAATCACCGTTCTCTGCCAGACGTTCCGTCGCCTTCTTTGCTGCCTCTGACTGCGGGAAGGTGCTGATCACATTCTGATAAGTCTGTTTTGCCCGGTCTGTCTCGCCTGCCTGTTTATAGGCATTGGCCAGCAGATACAGGATCTCCGGATCCGGCTCTTCCAATGCAGAGGAAAAATACCATGCCTTCTCAAGGGTCGTGATCGCAGTGGTATAATCGCTCTGGTTGATGCTGGTACTGCCGCTTTCATAAAGAGAGGATGCAACCTTTTCTCCGGCAAGTTTCATCAACTTGTAGTATAGCTGCCTGTAAGCATCCGAAGCCAGCGAATCCACATAGTCTTTATCGATATTGTAAAGGGCATCCGCAAGAGCGCCGGCATCATCCGGATTATCCAGATAGTTCTTGGATGCCTGCAAAAGGGAGTCCACCTTCAGGGACTCTCCGTTTTCCCCTGTATAATCATCAATGGCTGTCTGCAGCCTGGTCTTTTCCTGCTCCAGCGCTTCCACATTCTGTTCCAGCTCCGTGATCCGGGCTGACTTGGCATCGGAATTGTCCCCGATAGTCTTAAGTTCTTCGTTCATGCCGTTTCGGGCCATCTGTACCCTGGCCGGAAGGATCAGGAAATAGCTCACCGCCACACCGATGATCAGACCGATGAGAATGTTCAGAATAGAAGAGGCTCCTCTGGGCTCTCTCATGTCCGCAGGCTGAATGATCACTTCATTACCGCTGGTATAGGTGACAGCCGAATCCGCTGCCCGCACCTTCTGGTCGTTTTTCCTGCGCTTTCCGCTGCTTCCTTCCTCATCTTCGGTATTGGTCATATCCTCGATATACTTCCGATAGGTCAGCGCCATGGTATTGCCCACATCGATGACAAGGACCTTGTCCACTTCCCGTCTGGCTTTGTTCCATTGCTCGCTGTCGAGATATAAAAGCGCCAAAAGAAGGTGTCCCTGGATCAGTCTCGGATTCTGGGATAACACCTTCTTGAGCTGGATCACTGCAAGGTCTTTACTGTCCTGATGACAGTACTTCAGTGCCAGATTATATTTTTTGATACTCTGATTGATGGCATCCAAACGGGCAGGATTGCTCTGCACCGCCTCGATATAATCATCCGCAAGGTTCTTCTTGGAACGGAAATTCTTGCTGATGACCCACTCCATCAACGCACCTACAACATCTCCCATCTCAAAATAGACCAGTCCCAAAAGGTTCCTGGCCTCCACGTTGGTCTTGTCAAATTTCAGGCTTTCCCGAAGCGATGCAATGGCACCGGAAAGATCCCTGACATTGGCTTTTTCCAAACCGTCATTATATAAGCGATGGGACATGTAAATCACTTTCTTGTAATTGGAAACATCCTCACCGCAGGCTGTACAAAAATTCTTTTCCGACAGCTCTGCTCCGCAATTATAACATTTCATCTGCTGCCCCTTGTCTTGCAGTATTATTCATCATCCGACTGTTGTCTTTCATCCTTTAAAATGCCCACGATCACATCTGCCATATCCGACAGATCATGCTGGTGAATGGCTCTTTCAGCATCTTCCACTTCCAGGGAAGGATGAAATTTCTTGAGTTCTTCGTCAAAATTTATCATAACACATCTCCGAATCCGTTAGCTTCTTTATCTCTCCGATCAGATACAATGAACCGGCGGCATAGATCACATCCCGTTCCCCCTTCAACGCTTCGGCCTTTTTGATACTATCAGGCACCGAGCTGCATACGGAGGCATCGATCCCCATGGCCAGAGCCATGTCACAGATCGCCAGGCTGTCCGCCCCTCTCTGTCCTTCATATCTTGTAACGATCACTTTGGTAAAAAGACCGCTTTTTGCGATCATTTCCAGCATAGTCTCAATATCCTTGTCCGCAGAAGCGGCAAAGATCAAATAGCGTCTGCCCGAGGCTCCGTCCAAAGATACACTGCCTAAAAAGTGTTCCATACCATCGGGATTGTGGGCACCATCCACAGTAAATCCCTGTCGAATCTCTTCCATTCTGCCGGGCCAGCAGCAGGCTGAAAAAGCCTCGCAAACCGCCGGTTGCGGCAGCACTTTGCGCCCTTCCATAAGCACCTCGTAAGCTGCAAGGGCCGTAGCCGCATTGCAAATCTGATATGCTCCCAGGCCGCTTAGAGACAGAACAATATTATAATAATGGGATTGATAGGAAAAATCAATGGTTTTCTTATCCGATCTCTCCCCGCCTGTTTCTCTTTCCTCAAAATGCACTTCCCTGCCGGGCAGGGATATAAGTCTTGCATTCTTTTCCCGGGCCTGCTCTGCGATCACGCCGTCTGCTCCGGGATCCCCTGCCTGATACACAAGGGGCACGCCTTCTTTTATAATGCCCGCCTTCTGACCTGCCACAAGCTCCACAGTATCTCCAAGATACTGGGTATGGTCCAGACTGATCCGGGTAATAACGGTCAGAGCCGGTTTTGCAAATACATTGGTGGCATCCAGAGCTCCCCCCAGTCCCGTCTCCAGGATCAGGTAGTCCGGCTTTTCTTTTTCCGCCACCGCAAGCATCATCAAAAACAGATATTCAAAAAATGTAGGATGGGTCAACCCTTCCTTTTCTGCCAGTGCAACTCCTTCTGCCACTTTGCAATAGGCACGGCAAAAATCCTCCTCGCTGACAGGCTTGTCGTTTATAACGATCCGCTCTGTCATGGAAACCAGATGGGGTGATACAAACATGATCACCGAAAAGCCCTGCTTTTTTAAAAGCCCCCGAAGGTAATTGCATACAGAACCTTTTCCGTTGGTTCCGGCCACATGAATGACATTTTTCGGCTCATAGTCCGGAAACAGAATCTTTCTGAGCCGGTCGGTATGAGAAAGCGAATGCTTTTTTGTAAAACGCGGGACATCCAAAAGCGCCTCGCAGATCCGCTGATAATCCCATTCCCTGTAATCTGTCTCCATGATCAATGATAGACGATCACTTTACCTGTGATCATACCTCCCACATTTCGATATTCCATACTGCGGTTGTTCTTGTCGAACTTCAACCAGTTGCCGTCTATGCAGATCTCAGCGCCCGCATAGATCATATCCTCAACGGCAACGGATGAATTCCGTGCTGCTTCCAGATGTTCAAACACCTTTTTCTGCTCATCCAGGATATTCTGCTGTTTGGTCACTTCCTGCTGAAGGGTCAGTTTGTATTCATCCTGCTGCTCGGGAGAAAGATACGCGCCGATCTCCGTCACCTCGCTTCGGATCTTCTGGATCTTGGCACGGCTTTCCTTTAACTCTCGCTGCAGTCTGTCGCTTTCTTCACTCATTTCCGGTGAAACGCCGGTAGAAACTTTTGTCTTGATATTTACGTTATTACCAAGGGTGTTGCATTTCACACCGCTTCTGGCATAGGTATTGCCGCCGATAAGAGACGCCCTCTTGCCTGTCAGGATCACCTTGCCGTTGGCATTGATATAAGAGCTGAGTACGTAATTGGCCATCACGTCCCCTTCCACCTTTACAAAGGTGTGCTCCAGAAAGTCTGCATAAAGGGAACCGGAACAGATGATGTGGGCCTTTTGGGATCCCTGTATTCCCCGCTTTAATATGATATCGCCGCCGGCAGTCAGATCCGCCGCCTCCACCGTTCCGTCTATTGTAAGGGTCTTCCCGGCACGGATCACCGTTCCCGCTTCCACATTTCCCTGAATGTGAATATCGCCGTGGAATTCGATCTTGCCGGTGAGCTGATCCACATCTCCGTTAAATTCCAAAACGTTTACGATGTTCAGCTTTCCGTTTGAAAATTCAACCTTGCCTTCCCGTCCGGCGTAATACTTGTCCGGATCGTTCTGTGCCTGATAAACATCTTTTCCGTTGGCAGGAGTCAGCTCTTTCACAATGGGAACCGGGATCTCTTTTCCCGTTACATCCTTGCCGTTTTTCCCCGGGATCGCGTGATGATAAGTGGCAAGAAGGGAATCCTTCGGCACACTGGTCACAGCCCGCATGCTCTGATAATCCGCACTTCCGTCCTCCCGGATCACCGGCTTATTGCCTCCTGCCGAGATATCGAAGGTAAATTCATAATACCCGTCCATGCCTACTTCGGGAGGGTTACCTGTTGCCACGAGGATTTCTCTGTTGTAGACCTCTTTTTTGGTCATGGCTACCAAAGCGGACTGATTCACCCCGAAGATCACGCCGTTCTGCGAAAGCAGTCCGATGAGTTCCTCCTTGGTATACATTCCGCTGTTTTTTTGTGCCAGATATAAAAATGCCTGCATTTTATCATCCGAGATCCGGACATACGTCTCCCGGTAATCACTTGAAAAGTAATCGGCATTTCCTAAAATTCCCGTTGACAACAAATCACCTCCCTGTGTTGTTGGCATGTTCCCGGTGTTCTTATAACTGATTCAGTCTCTCTTTGACAGCGCCCAGCATCTGTGTATATTTTGCCAGCTTGTCTTTTTCTTCCTGTACCTTCGCTTCCGGTGCTTTGCTGATGAACCGCTCGTTCTTCAGCATGCCTTCGCATCTTGCGATCTCGGAGATCAGCTTCTTTTCTTCAGCCGCAAGACGGATCTTCTCTGCTTCAATATCAACAAGGTCTGCAAAGGGAAGATAAACCGTGGCGTCACTGATCACTACGGATACCGCATCATCTGCAATGCCGCTCTTATCAGCCTGTACACTGACTTCCGATGCATAAGCAAGGGGTGCAAAGAACAGCTTGCCCTCTTCAAAGGTGCTGCGAACCTGCTCTTTTTCGGAAACAACGATAACTGCCGCTTTTCTCGAAGGCGCAACATTCATTCCCGTACGAACATTACGGATGCCTCTGACGGCCTCTTTGATCAGCTCGATCTGCTTTTCCTGGGTCTCGAAATCGTATTCCCCGCTCTTAACAGGCCACTTGCTGATCATGATGGATTCTTCCTCATCCTGAATGGTGGTGAAGATCTCCTCTGTGATAAAAGGCATAAACGGATGCAAAAGCCGCAGGGCTTCGCACAGCACATGCTTAAGCGTCCACAAAGCCGCGGTTCTGCTTTCGGCATTATCACTGTTGTAAAGACGGGGTTTAACCATCTCGATATACCAGTCGCAGAACTCATCCCAGATAAAGTCATAAACCTTCTGGACTGCAATACCCATCTCATATTTTTCCATATTCTCGGTCACATCACCGATGAGACGGTTCAGCTTCGATAAGATCCACTTGTCAACCGGCTCAAGTACGTGAGGGGTATTTTCATTGATCACGTCATCCTTCATATTCATCTGAATGAATCTGGATGCGTTCCATACTTTATTGGCAAAATTCCTGCTGTTTTCGATCTTCGCAACAGAGAATCGCATATCGTTGCCGGGCGCGTTTCCGGTGATCAGCATCAGACGCAGCGCGTCAGCTCCGTACTGATCGATGATCTCAAGAGGATCTACGCCGTTGCCCAGGGATTTACTCATTTTTCTTCCCTGCTCATCTCTTACAAGTCCGTGGAAAAGCACGGTATGGAAAGGCTTCTCACCCATCTGCTCAAAGCCGGAGAAGATCATTCTGATAACCCAGAAGAAGATGATATCATAGCCGGTAACCAGCACATCCGTAGGATAGAAATACTTCAGATCTTCCGTCTCTTCCGGCCATCCCAATGTGGAAAAAGGCCAGAGCGCTGAGGAAAACCAGGTATCCAGCGTATCTTCATCCTGAACAAAATTGCTCTTACCGCAATCCGGGCATTTTTCCGGCATCTGCGCAGCTACCACGATCTTGCCGCAGTCTTTGCAATAGTAAGCCGGGATCCTGTGTCCCCACCAGAGCTGTCTGGAAATACACCAGTCCCTGATATTATCCGTCCAGTTAAAATAGGTCTTTTCCATTCTGGGCGGAACCAGACGGATATCGCCGTCCTTTACCGCCTTTACGGCAGGCTTGATCAGTTCATCCATCTTAACGAACCACTGTTTTTTGATCAGGGGTTCCACGGTGGTATGACATCTGTCATGGGTTCCTACATTATGGCTGTAATCTTCGATCTTAACCAAAAGCCCCAGGCCTTCCAGTTCCTTTACAATGGCCTCTCTGGCTTCATAACGGTCCATACCCGCGTATTTGCCGCCGTTTTCATTGATGGTGGCATCATCATTCATGATCCCGACTTCGGGAAGGTTATGGCGCTTTCCAACCTCAAAATCGTTAGGGTCATGGGCCGGCGTGATCTTAACAACGCCGGTACCGAATTCCATGTCTACATACTCATCGGTGACCACAGGGATCGCCTTGTTTACGATAGGAAGCCATACGCTTCTTCCATGCAGATAGGTATAACGCTCATCCCCGGGATTTACAGCTACGGCAGTATCTCCCAGCATGGTCTCCGGTCTGGTGGTGGCAAAGGTCAGAAACTCCGTCTCGGAGGGTTTGCCGTCTGCTTCCACAAGGGGATATTTGATATGCCAAAGATGCCCTTGCTGCTCCTCATACTCTACTTCCGCGTCGGAAATGGAAGTATTACATACAGGACACCAGTTGATGATACGGCTGCCTTTGTAGATCCAGCCTTTGTCATACATTTTGCAAAACACCTTGGTAACGGCTTTGTTGCAGCCCTCGTCCATGGTAAAACGTTCTCTGTCCCAGTCGCAGGAAGATCCCAGCTTTTTCAGCTGCTGAATGATCCTTCCGCCGTACTCCTTTCTCCAGGCCCAGGCTCTTTCCAAAAAGCCGTCTCTGCCCAGATCTGCCTTGTCTATGCCTTCTTCCTTCAGCTTCTCAATGATCTTTACTTCCGTGGCAATGGAGGCATGATCCGTACCGGGCTGCCAGAGCGCATTGTATCCCTGCATCCTCTTAAAGCGGATCAGGATATCCTGCATGGTGTTGTCAAGGGCATGTCCCATATGAAGCTGCCCTGTAATATTCGGAGGCGGAATCACGATGGTGAAGGGTTTCTTCTCCGGGTCGGGCTCCGCATGAAAATACTTCTTTTCCAGCCAGTTTGCATAAATGCGATCCTCCATCTGATGAGGATCATAATTCTTGGCCATTTCCTTACTCATAATTACATCATTTCTCCCTTGTTCTATTTGACTGTTGCGGTCAAATTATCAAACCGCATAGTCATATCTATAGTATATTCTCTGCCTTGTTTTGTCAAGGATATGGCGGCCTTCACCGCGCCTTACAAAAAAAGAAAAAACCGGATTGTAAAAACCGGTTTTTTCTGTCACTTGCGTCATACATCTTCCTGTAACTGATCAAAGAGCCATATTCTCCACAAGCTTCTTCTTCTCTGCATCGAAATCTTCCTGAGAAATGATTCCGTTGTCAAGCAGGATCTTCAGCTTCATGGCTGCTTTCTGGAAGTCTTCAAGACTCATTGCGCCGGAAGAAGTTGCTGCCGAGGTAACTGCCTTTGCAGGTGAAGCTCCCTCATCCTCGCTCTTAGCAGGTGCGGGTGCAGGCTCCTCTTTTGCCTTGTTGGCAGCTGCAGCTTTCTCTGCCTCTTCCTGATATTTCTTGAACTCAAGAGCTTCGGCTGCTTTGCGGGCTTTTTCAGCTGCTTCTGCTTTTGCTCTTGCCTCTTCTTCTTTTCTTCTCTTCTCTTCTTCGATCCTGCGCGCTTCTGCTTCTTCTGCTTCTTTACGCGCTCTTTCTTCTGCTTCCTTGCGGGCCTTCTCTTCCGCTGCCAGTCTTGCCTTTTCTTCCTCTTCGCGACGGAGACGTTCTTCCTCCATCTTCATGGCTGCTTCCTTTGCGACCTTGGTGGCAACTGCAGTGGCTTCCTTAGCAACCGCATCCTCTAAAGCCTTGGCATTCTTCTCGTCTGCCGCTCTCAGAGCCTCGCTCTCTTTCCGCTTCAGTTCCTGATCGGATGCCGCAACAGTCTCTTCTGCCTTGGCATTGGCTTCCTTGGTGATCTTCTCGCGGATCTCGTCCACTTTTTTCTTGGCTTCGTCCTGAGCCTGCTTGCGAACAGCTTCTACCTTCTGCTCCGCATCAGCCTGGGCTTTTTTAATGATCTCATCTAAAGCCTTCTGCGCTTCTTCCTCAGCCTTCTTGATCTTGTCATCCCGTTCTTTCTGCGCTTTCTCAGCGGTTTCCTTCACGGTATCATCGATCTTTTTCTTGGCTTCCGCATCAGCCTTTGCTTTTACATCATCGAAGTTCTTCTTGATCCTTGCTGCGGATTCAGCCTGCATATCCTGTGACTTTTTGACATTCTCGTCAGCAAGCTTTCTCGCCAGATCTTCCGTGGCCTTTCTGGTTACTTCCACGGTGGTCTTCTTGATGGTTTCTTCGTCCTGCGCCTTTCTGGCTTCATCTTTCTCTCTGGAGTTGGCATTGGCTTCCTTAGCCGCCTTGGCTGCCGCCTCATCCGCCATACGAAGTGCTGTCTCGATAGCTGTCTTCTTGGCATTCATCGCCACATTCTGGCGTGACGCATCGTCGCCGGCTGCCGCCCCCTCATTTTTCTTGTCTTTTCCCGCATCCATTGCGGCACCTTTCATAGTCGCTGCTGCCGCTTTTCTGGCTGCTTCTTCCGCTGCCTTTCTGGCAGCATCCATTCCGTTGTCCTGCATAATTTTGCCCCTGTTTCTTTAAATTTTTCTCTGCCATTACCTAGTATCGGCTTCTGTGAACCCATGAAAAAGTATACCACAACCGTTTGATAAAATCCACTACCACACAGAACTTTTTTTCGTTTTTTTGTCATTCATTCCGGATGGCCGCAAGGGGACTTAAACGCATGGCCCGCAGGGATGGAAAGAAGCCTGCTGCCATGCCCACCGCAACGGAAAAGGCCACGGACAGCGCGCTGAGCCAGAAGGGAATATAGGAAATGCTCGATGCCCCTTCCAGATCGATCCCCATTTGGGAAACTCCCAGAAAATGGTTAATGGCAAATGACAGTCCGTAGGAAAGCGCCACACCGATCAGTCCGCCCAAAAGGCCGATATGCCCCGCCTCCATCAGGAACATTCCCTGAATATTGCGCATATCACAACCCAGCACCTTCATGATACCGATTTCTTTCGTCCTTTCGTAGATGGACATCATCATGGTATTTGCGATACCAATGGCTGCCACCAAAAGCGAAATGGCGCCAATGCCGCCCAAAGCCAGCTGGATATAATTAGACTGTCCCTGCATGGATTCCACCCACTCCGCATTGCTCTCCGCCGAATAGCCCAGCTGGGAGATTTGGGCCTGCACGTTCTGGACATTTTTCATATCATCCACGCCCACCACCAGATTGGTGTAATAGATCTCCTTTGTGGGTTTCCCCGAAATGGTGGTCGGCTGTCCGGGGATGGCTTTCCCCCGGAATTCTTTTTTCAAAAGCGCTTTCAAAAGATCCAGGTCACAATAGATCAGATTGGAATTGCTGTTGTAATCTTCCACTTTTCCCGCCATAACACCGGCGGCGTTTATCATATATTTTTTCGGCATCGCCACATTGCCCGACTCATCCGCGTTTCCCCAGATAAAGTTGTAATACTTTTCCGCATCAAAGATGCAGATCATGGGGTCATTCATCAGATCCACCGGCGCCATGGTGCCGTCAAACCAGTATCCATGACCGGTTTTTTCGTTGTAAAACTCCCCGATGACAGAGTTTCCGTAGACAAACTTCAGCTGGGTATCTCCCGGCTCGGGCAGCCCCCCCTGTGCCAGCTCAAGGCCGATGAGCTCCATGTCCTTTGTCGGCACTCCTCTTACCGAGGTATAGCAGGTATAACCGCCCGCCAGCAGCATCACTTCCGCCTCCAGCTCCGGATATACATACTCCACGTGTTCTATGCCCCTTAGCGACTCCAGCACGGAATCATCCAAATGCACAAGGGTCTGTTTGTTGGCACGGCCTCCCTCTTCCTCATCCGATTCATAGCTGTCTTTCTCTGAAACGATGATGCTCTTCAGGCTGCCGTATTTTTCCATCTCCTCCAAAGAAGCCCGTTTCAGACCCAGTCCGAGAGAGATCATGACCACGATGCTGGCCGTTCCGATCACCACGCCGAGGACCGTCAGGATCGTCCGGATCCTTCTTTTCCAGAGACTGCTAAGACTCATTAGCAGGATATCCCAAAATCGCATGTTGTCTCCTATTCTTCCGGTTTTTCTTCATCCCAGTCCGCATCAGACTCATCTTCTGCTTCCCCGTCGTCAGGATACACTTCTTCCTCATCCTCCTGCTCCGAAAGCTCCTCATTCTGTCTGCCGGCCTCGATCTCTTCCAGATCCTCCAGTGCAGCCAGATCTTCTTTTTCCTGTTTCTTCTTTTTTGCCCGGGAAACAAGGATGATAATGACCACGATCAACAGGATGCTGCCAACCACGATAATGCCGCCGATGGCGATCTTTTTTATCTTAGTTGCCGTATCCTCGTATTCCACTTCCATTTCGTCGCTGCCTTCATATTCCATCACTTCGCCGTCAAAGGTTCCGTTTCCGAATTCGCCAATGGCACCATCCAGACTTCCTTCCCCTCCCTGGCCGGAGCCTTCCCCTATGACTTTAAGATCCAGCGCTTCTTTATGACTCTGCTGCTTGCCGGCTTCATCTTCGTAGGTTACCACCACATAGATCTTTTCGCCTTCCGCCGTTGCTTTTTCTCCGGTGACCATGGCATCCACATTGCCGGTACCGCCGGCTTCGATCTTGCCCACAAAAGTGTCGCCTCCGGATATGCTGTCCCCTTCAAAGGTAACCTTCACGTTGTAAAGTGTCACCTTGCCCAGGTTATAAATACTGAACATGATGTTGGAGTCACTGCCCGGTGCCAGTTCCGTAGGCATGATCTCCGGCTTGCCCATTTCAAACCGTGCTTCCTGGATCACAGGGATGGATACGTCTGCACTGGCCGTATAAGATGTGTAATCATCATCCTCATATTCCATGTTCAGATCCAGGGGATAGGGCTTCTGGGAAAGATCCGCTTTGGCCGTCAGTTCCACCACAAGATCCGTGGTCTCCCCTTTTCCGATGGAAGAAATATACTCGCTGTTGGAACCGCTGGTGGGCAAAAATGCCGCATAGCTGGACTCTGTATCCGATCCCTCGTTGGGTGCGGAAAAGTTCACAAGCATATTGGAAACCGCCGTTCTGCGGGAGGTGTTCTTAAGATGCAGCGTCAGGGTAAAGGTGTCCCCCGCGTGGACGCTTGCCGGGTTTGTTTCAAATCCCGTCACAATGACTCTGGGGGTGGAAAGAGCTCCTCCTTCGGTTTCCGCATTGCCGCTGCCCGGGGCACCGATGACTTTGACATAGGTGGTCAGCACCGCAGATTCCACCTCCTCGCCATTGGGATAAAGCACGTTAAACTGCAATTTATAGTATCCCGAAAGAGCATCCGCTCTGGCCCGCAGGGTCCAGGTCAGTTCTCTTCTTCTGTCCATATCATTCTGACCGTTTCCTTTTCCCGGAAGATCGGGAATGGTTTGGGTATAATTGCTGGTATCCAGCTCAAACGGCCACTCCTGCACCGAGTTTGAAACGATGGGCGTAACAGTCACGTTGGCCAGATTGGTCTGGCTCATATTTACAACGGGGAGCACGATATTGACGGAATTGCCGTAGCTTACCACAGGGGTCACCCAGTCGCCTCCCACCATGATAAAATCGCTGGTGGAAGTGGGCTGCTGATTTCCTTTATCCGTGTCATTTTCCGTTTCGTCGCTTTCGGCAGAAGCAATGGCGTCGATGGCCTCTTTCGCTGCCGTGATGCAGTCTTCGATACTGCTTTCATTGCTCAGACCCTTCAGGTTCTCATTCTTCTTGGCGGTTCCGATAAGCTTATTGTATTTCTTGACCGCTTCATCGATCTGTTTGACCTTGGTCTCGTTGGCCTTCAGCTTTTTGATATCACCATATCCGGTAATTTCCAGCTTCGCTTCGTTTTTGATGGATTCCAGCGTGGCTTTTTCGGTGGTTTCCGTCTTTTGTCCGCTGCTGCTCTGATCGGTGGCTGTAGACGCATCCACACTGCTCTGGCCGCTTCCTCCGGTCTGTCCGGTAGTCGACGACCCTGTTGAGCCGCTTCCGTCCAATGCGATACCCGCTCCCGCACTGGCATATACCGGCATGGCAAAAATGCACGCCGCCAGCAGCGCCCCTCCCAGGATCGTTATACTCTTTTTCCGATTCATGCCTGTTTTTTTCATTCCCTTTTCCTTCCGATCTATGTTACCTTTCTGTATGATCTTCGTATTCTGTATCAATGCTGTTTCCGCGTCAGGTCCTTTTTCGCATTCCCTGTAACCCGGATATCCACGATCCTGCCGTCGGAGATCCGAAAGATCCTGTCGGCAAAACCCGCCAGATGATCATCGTGGGTTACCATGACCAGGGTCTGATTCTGTTCGTTGATGATCCGCCGGATCAGCTCCATTACCTCCGCACTGGTTCTGGAATCCAGATTTCCGGTAGGTTCATCCGCAAAAATGATCTCCGGCTGCACCACAAGGGCCCTGGCAATGCCCACTCTCTGCTGCTGGCCACCTGACATCTGCGTCGGTTTGTGATTCATATGGTGTTCCAGTCCCACAAGGGTCAGAACTTCTCTTGCCATCTCCAGTCTTTTTTTCCGGCTGACCCCCTGAAACGTAAGGGGAAGCGCCACATTTTCCAAAGCATTCATGGAAGGCATCAGGTTAAAGGACTGAAAGATAAATCCGATATGCTTCCTTCTGAAAGCCACCAGCTGGTTTTCATTCTTTTTTTCCATATGCTCGCCGGCGATGACGATCTTGCCCTTAGTGGGCTTCTCCAATCCCGCCAGCATATTCAAAAGCGTGGACTTACCGGATCCCGACGTACCTACAATGGAGCAAAACTCTCCCTTTTGCACGTCAAAACCCACCCCGTCAAGTGCCCTGACGCGGCTGTCTCCCACACGATAGATCTTATAAAGGTCCCTGACCGAAATAACCGGTGTAGTCGCCATGTTATCTCTCCATCTTCCAAAGTGCTGCGGAATAGGGCGGCAAAACACTTCCTCCGCCAAAGTCATGGATCTGGCCCGTGATCAGATCCACTGCCTGACCGCAGCCGGCATCAAAATGTGCCGTATAAGGGTTTTCATCCGCATTAATGGCCACAAAAACCCTTTCCGAATCGGTTTCCCTGGCAAGGATGCACTGTCTGTTTGTCAGCACCACCTGCCTGAAGCCGCCGTAATTGAGTGCATTACTTTCTTTTTTCGCCTTTGCCAGACGACTGATCAGATCCGTCAGTTCATTCCACTGCGGTTTCTCAAAGCAGGGACGAAGGGCCGGATCCCCCTGGGATTTGTCCGCCTTTTCTCCCCATTCCGAACCGTAATAAACGCAGGGCGTTCCCGGCATGGCAAAAACAAGGGTATATATAAGAGGCAGATGCTTTTCATTTTGTAAAATGCTCGCCACCCTTGTAACATCGTGATTATCCGCAAAGGAGAGCAAATGCTTTCCTTTATACAGCGTCCACTGCTCCGGACCGAACTGGCGAAGCAGAGAGTGGACGATCTCAAACATATTCATGCTGTTAAAGCTGGAGTACAGCCCCTTATAGCATTCGTAATTGGTGGCCGCATGGAGCATATCATCCCCCATAAGCCGGTTATAATCCCCGTGAAGCATCTCTCCCAACAGGTAAAAATCCTGTTTTTTGCTGTCGCAAAAGCTTCGCAGGGCTCTGATAAAATCCGGATCCAGGCAATAGGCCACATCCAGACGAAGACCGTCAATATCAAACTCTTTGATCCAGCCTTCCACAGCGGAAAAGATATGCTCCCTCACAAGGGGATTCCACTGGTTCAGCTTCACAAGATCATAATTGCCTTCCCAGCCTTCATAATAAAGACCGTCATGATAAGGAGAGTCTCCTCCAAAGTCGATCCTGGCAAACCAATCCTTATATTGGGAATTTTCTCTGTTTTCCAGCACATCGCGAAACGCCCAGAATCCTCTGCCCACATGATTGAATACACCATCCAGGACAACTTTGATCCCTTCTTTGTGGAGGGCTTTACACACCTTTGCAAAATCCTCGTTGGTCCCCAGACGCGGATCCAGTTTCGTATAGTCTCTGGTATTGTATCCGTGGGTATCCGAATCAAAGATCGGCGAAAAGTAGATCGCATTGCATCCTAACTTTTTTATATGAGGGATCCAGTCGATCACCTTCAGTATCCGATTTGTCAAAACACCGTCATTTTCAAAAGGAGCTCCGCAGAACCCCAAAGGATAGATCTGATAAAAAACACTCTCATATGCCCACATGATACACATCCTCTTTTCTGCAATGATTCACATTTGCCTGTTGTGTCACAACAATCAACTATAAACTATACCACATACAGGCTTTAAAAAAAAGCTAAGACCTTCTTAAATTACATGCGGTATTTATCAAGTTTTTCGCCGGGTTTTCTTTCCCGCCGTTGTTGCCTAACATTTGTTATTTTATCCTTGTTGTCTCATATGACGCTCACCTGTTTTTTCACAACTCCTCCGGAAATTGTTGTTCACATAATCCATCACCAGTCAAAAAAGCCGAAAAAAAGCCCTGCAATATTTCCGTCACGATTTCAGAAACAGGTGTCTATGAAAAAAGCCCTTTACGACAGAAGCGTTAGGTGATGTACAACCACTGATAAAGTAAGGCTTTTTCTTCATTGACCGATCGGATAATAAAAATCGGTTTGAAGGGAATCTTGCATTTTTTTCATGAAAATGAAAGCAGGATCCGTGATCCGTTCCCAAACTCAATTTCAGATTATAAAATCACATTTTTCATCTAATTTCTGATTATGTGAACCAAAAACAGGTGATATCCAGAGGATATCACCTGTCCATTCGTTTGAACACACTTGTTACTTTTCATCTTCCATTTCATCGATAACGTGTGTGATCCCCTTTCTTTTGTTCCAAAATTCACGGGTTGTATCTATCACATTTTCTCCGTTTACAAAGCTGTATTCTTTCCACTCACGAGGAAAAAGACGTCGATAAGAAGCCTGGCTGAAACGGTGATCCAAAAGAAGGACCACCCCTCTGTCATCCGCAGTCCGGATCACGCGGCCGGCAGCCTGGAGCACTTTATTCATTCCCGGAAAACGATAGGCATAGTCAAAACCCTCTTCCCCCCGTCTGTCAAAATAGCGCTTCAGCAGTTCTCCTTCCGCAGAGATCTGAGGCAGGCCGGTACCCACCACAATGGCTCCGATGAGATGCTCTCCTTTCAGATCGATCCCCTCAGAAAAGATCCCGCCCAGTACGCAAAAAGCGATCAGCGTAGTATCTTTGTCTCTTTTTTCCTTAAAAGCCTCCAAAAAAGCTTCTCTGGCCTGTTCATCCATTGCGCTTTCCTGAATCTGCAGGATCTGCTTTCCGGCCTCAAAAAAGCTTTCTTCATAAACATCAGCCACCTCGTGCATAAAGGAATAGGACGGGAAGAACACCATATAATTCCCGCTCTTTAGCCCGCAAACATCTTTGATATAGGAGGCGATCCTGTAATACTGTCCGCTGCCCCGTTCTGTGTATTTTGTGGTCACGTCCGTAGCGATCATAAGGGCGGACTGCTCTTTTGTAAAGGATGTTTCGGCATATACCTCATAGTCCTCCTTCTCTCCTCCCAAAAGACTCTTATAATACTGGATCGGAAGGAAGGTCGCCGAAAACAGGACGGAAGATACACCTGTTTTCATACACTCATCAAGAAGGGATGAAGGGTCCACACACAAAAGACGCAGCATAAAGGAAGAATCCTCCCGCATGCCTGTATACGCCAGATAGTTCTCATCGAACCGTTCCAAAGTATCCAGGTACCTTCGGAGCATAAAATAGTAGTCCAAAACCACTTCTCTGGCTGGGTTTTCTTCTTTTTTCTCCAAAAAGGTGCTCATTCTGGTACAAAGACGTGAAGCCGCATCATTTACAGCCGCAATTTCCGCCTCGCTTTTCTCCCCGGGGTCTGTCCGCTTCAGGGCCAGCATCTTTTTATTCAGCGTATCCAGCGCTCCGTCCAGTCCCGTTTTTTTCCCGCGTATCTCTTTCTTTAACGCCAGAACGTCTTCCTTGATCAGTTCGCCGCTGTACATGCTTCTGGCCCGTTCCACAAGATTGTGTGCCTCATCCACCAGATAAAGGTAGGGCTTTCCGGACCGGTCTGCGAAAAAGCGCTTGAGACGGACGTAGGGATCAAAAAGATAATTATAATCACAGATCACCGCATCCGCAAACAGGCTCATGTCCAAAGACATCTCAAAGGGACAGACGTTGTGCTTTTCGGCATAGGAAAGAATATTTTCCCTTTCAAAGTTGTCTTCCTTTGTCAGCATATCGTACAGGGCATCATTGATCCTGTCAAAATGCCCCTTTGCATACGGACAGGCCACAGGATCGCATTGCATTTTTTCCAACGGGCAGATCTTTTCTTTTGCTGTGAGCACCAGCACCTTGGCCTTCAGGCCTTCTTTCCTTAATATAGAAAAGGTTTCTCTGGCAACAGTTCCTGTCACCGTTTTGGCCGTCAGATAAAACAGCTTATCCGCCACGCCCTCTCCCATGGTCTTCAGGGACGGATAGACGGTAGACAGGGTCTTTCCCACGCCGGTAGGTGCCTGAATAAAAATCTTTTTGCCGTCGTGGATCGTACGGTACACCTGGCCTGCCAGCTGTTTTTGACCCGGACGGAATCTGTACGGAAAGGGAAGCTGCATCAGTGAATCATCCCGTATGCCCTTCCACTCACTCTCAAAGTCTGTCCATTTCCGGTATTCGCCCACAAGCTCTTCAAACCACTCCGCCAGCTTCTCAAAGGGAAGTTCTTCCTCAAAATACCTGATTTCCAGTGTATCTGCATTGCAATATGTCATGCGAACCCCTACAATGGGGAGCTGTTCTGCATTCGCGATCATATAGGCATAGCACCTGGCCTGGGCAAGATGGACCGGGACGGCTTCTTTCATAAGTGAAAGATCTCTTCTTGTTGTTTTGATCTCATCTATGGTGACTCCGTCCTCTTTTCGGATTACGCCGTCTGCTCTGCCCTCGATCCGTATGGTATAAGAAGGCGCAGGGATTTCAATGGCCAGAGGCACCTCCGGGGTATAGTCGATCCCCATCCGTTTCTGGATCATCCGGTGGATCCTCGCCCCTTCGAGCATGGCATCTTCTCCGCCGCCCGCGGAGCGATTGTCAATATCACCGCTTCTTTTTATAAATTCAACCAACTCCCTGACGGAAATACGTATCTCCAATGCTTTCTCCCTGCTGCATGATCTGCTGCCCGAACTATCAACCGGCTCGTTCTCCGGCCTGCCACCCAAGCCATCAACCGGCTCGTTACCCGACCTGTATATCATATCACATTATATTATAATATAGGAAAGCCGCTCCCAAAAGGAGCGGCTCATTCGATTTCATCTTAGCATATTTAGCTTGCAAGCGCGAATTTGCTCATGAGATAGCTTTCAAATTCAGAACTGTACCCGTTACAGCTTACAGTCAGGATCTGTCTTAAATCCAACGCTAAAACACCAAGGATTGATTTTGCATCCACAGTAAGATGATTATAAGAAACATCAATGTCGAAGTCGCAAGCACTAGCGCGAGCTACAAAATCCCTAACCTCACTGGTACGAAGTCTGATCTTATGTACTGACATAAAACGACCTCCTTTCTTGTGACATGTCATACTTTATACCTTACGTTAGCATTATATGCTTTTTTTGCCTGTTGTAAAGGGGTTTTCTGCACTAATTCATAAACAATTAAGAATTTCGGGCAGATTGCCCAAATATTTCACAGGCAACAACATCTTGTTGTATAACTTGCCACATCCACTAAATAGCGTCACTCTCCGTTTCCGCCATTCTCATTATTCTGATTGTTTTCGCCGCCGTCATGATCACCGCCGTTCTGATCATTGTTCTCGGCAGGCTTCTGCTCTTCTCCGCCTCCCTGTTCCTCAGGTTTTTTAGGCTTTTCCTCAGGCTTCTGCTCGGTTTGCTGGGCTTCCTGCTGCGGCTGTGCTTCCGGCTGAGGTGCAGGTGCCGGTGCCGGTGCCGGTCCTGCAGCAGGATTGGTGGTGTTGTGACGAATGGAGCCGTTATGTCCGCGGTAGGAAGTGGTGTGCAGGTAATCCCGGCTGACTTCCGTTCCGTTTTTCTCCGTAATGATGTAGGTTCTCCATACGCTGCCGCCGGTGGCTGCCGTGAGGATCTCTTCCGCTCCGAAGGGCATGGTGGGATCTTCCACATAATCATATACCGGCTCTATATCCTTTGTTTTCTCCGAAAACAGCTTTCTTTTTACCCCTTCTTCCAGGGTGGATATTCCGAAAAGCTCTACGGTTACCACTCTGTTAGCATAGCTGGCTCTGATTCCCAGGGGATGCTTTGTGGTATTGGTAAATACAAAGTCCGGCTGAGGATAACTTACCGTGGCATCCTGTCCCGGGGTTACATAGGTTGGCTCAAAGGTATGTCCCGTCCGCTCATTGGTCTCAAGTCCCGCCAGAATTACTGCATTGTACAGGGTACTGGATACCTGGCATACACCTCCGCCGTACTCCTGTACCGTCACGCCGTCGGAGTAAGCTGCCGCTTCCTGATATCCCTTTTCCGGCGTTCTTCTTCCCAGTGTCTCATTGTAGCTGAACCGCTCACCGGGCTGTATAATGCTGCCGTTGATGGCCGTTGCCGCCAGACGCACATTTGTATTTCGCTTTTCATTGGACGTGGTCTTGGTGGTGTAGCTGCAGATCGTTTTAAAATCATCCTTCACGGTAGTCGGATGCACCGGTTTCATGGAAATGGTGATCTGCGCCGTATAATCTCCGGAATCCAGAGCCTGCTTGATATCGGCCGCCAGTTTTTCCTGATCCACTTCATTACCGTCCCGGCCTTCACTTACAACAAAGCCTTTTTCGGGATCAAAGGAAGTAAGGGTTGCATCTTCCGGCGCTTCTCCCAGGGTTGCCCCCAGTTTCTCCGCTGTCTCCGCAGCAAGGAAATGGGTATTGGTCAGATCTCCCAGACTTTTTTCGATCCTGTCCCTGTGGGGCTCATCAAACATTCTCTTGACTTTTTCCTGAAAGCTGACGGCTGCCAGCTCATCCAGGATCACCTTTTCCTCCTGCTGGGCCTGCTTTACCGCATCCTTTACAATGGGCGTTAGGATGTCATCAATGGGGTATTCTCCCCCGTCATAAACCACCCGGATACTCCAGGGGTATTTTTTCATAATGCTTTCAACCGCTTTTTCTTCGGAGACACCGCTGATATCCGTCCCGTCCACGATCACATAAGGACTGCGGTCTATCCGGGAATCCTTGATAAATTTATTGACTAACAGAGCAAAAACACCTGCCGCTGCCAGGATCAAAACTGCCACAACAGCAAAGGGAATCCACCTGTTTTGTTTCTTTTTGCGATTTCCGGTTTTCTTCCTGCCACCAGAGGTCTTTCTCCTGTCGGCAGAATACCCTCCGCTCCTCTGGGTATTACCGGCGGGTCTGGAGGATGACGGTTTTCTTTGGGACGTGGCAGCAGATGCCTTTGACTTTGCAGCCGCGCTTTGCCTTGTACCGGCTACCTGACTGCTGCCTGCACTCTGCCTTGCAGAGGTGGTCTGCTTTGCCGGACTGCTTTGCCTTATGCCGCTTTTCTGGGTACCGGTGGATGTCTGCCTTGCAGAGGCGGTCTGTTTCGACGGGCTGCTTTGCCTTGTGCTGCTTCCCCGGCTGCTGCCGGCGTTGCCCTTGCCGCTGCTCTGCTTTGCCCCGGTGTTTTGTTTTGTCTTGCCGGATCCGCTTTTTTGAGCCGGGCGCTTTGTCGTGGGCGATGCGGTTTTTACCGCAGTCTGTCTGCGCATGCCCTCTGCGTTTGCCACCGTTGCCTTCGATCTGCTCCGCGGACTGCTGCCGATCACGTCAAGTCCCTTTAATCTGGCCATTTCTCTGGCTTCCGGACTGATTCTTTTTTCTCTATTACCGCCGTTTTTTCCGGCTGAAGCGGTTCTTTCATTCTCCGCCATTTTCTACTCCGTTTCTGTTTCTTCGAAACAAATGAATCCTAATTTATCACACTTTTTTTCTACCTATATAAATGTAGCAAACAGGCCATGGTTCCGCAAGGTTACCTTTCAAAAAACCCCTCCCAAAAAAAATACGGAAAAGCCATCATATTTTCGTCATTTTGCACAATACCGTCATATCGCTTTGTGCATTCTGACAAGAAACATGCTTTCTTTCGTTTTTTTCTCGCTCTTTTTCACTCTCATTTGACGCAACTCTTTCCAAAAGAGTATAATACTATAAATGGGATAATAGTATCCGGGCCACTTTCCGGAGAGAGAAAACGCCTATGAACATACAAATTCAAACCTGCGGACTGGTTATTTTGTTCGTATTGTTTTTCTTTCATATGAGTCGTGAGACAGTGGGGTTTTATGGTTCAAAGCTCTATAGCTATGCCATGATCTCTAATTTAGTTTGTCTTGTGCTCGATATTGCATCCATATTCGTTATCAACGCCGATGCATGGTGCTCCTCGACACTTATGACCGTCATTGTATCCAAAGCTTATCTGGTCAGTCTGATCTGGGTCTTTTATTTTGGTTTTTCCTACACCCTGAACGACATCTATACCCTGCATCGAAACAAAGCCTTATCGGTTTTATCTTTTCTGTATGTGCTTCTAGGCAGCGCTTTGATCTCTGCCGCACCGATCCGTTTCTATACTTCCGAATCCCTGACCTACAGCTACGGTCCGGCCACTACCATTACGTTCATCTTTGCGCCTACGCTGATCATCAGCACTTTGCTGCTGACAGTAATTTTCCGAAAAAAAATGAACCAGCGCAGAAAAATGGCGGTTCGGGTATGGATGATCCTCGAGACCATTGCCGGTCTGCTGCAGTTTTTCTTCCCGGAGCTTTTGCTCATCGGATTCGCCACCTCCGTGGGAATGATGGTTCTGTATATGGTTCTGGAAAATCCGGAGCGGGAACTGGACCGCACCATCGATGTTTTTTCCACCAATGTAATGCATGATTACCTGCGATATCTCTATGAAGGAAACAAGCCCTTCGGCGGCGCCGTGGTGATGAATCCCTGGGAATGGGACATCAGCCGGGCGGAGGAACAACAGATTCTTTTGGAAATGGGCCGGTTTTTAAAAAGCTTTCCTAAGGGAAAGGTCTTTCGCGGAACAGGCAATGACCTTGTACTCATCGTTCCGTTGAAGCATTATTCCGAGGAGCTCATCCGCAGCATCTATGAGCGATTCATCCTTAGCTGGAACGGACACGATACAGGTTCGGTGGTCTTTGCCTTACCTGACAGCCGGGTAGCCAAAAGTGCCGATGAACTCACCCAGTATTATCAGTATTTCAGGACGAAACTGGCTTCCTCCGACACGCTTCTCTTCTATTTGGACGATCTTGCCACCGCCGGTATCAAAGAGTCCAAGATCATCGGGCAGGAGATCATCTCCGCTTTGGAAGAAGACAGAGTTGAGGTATTTTATCAGCCCATTTATTCCTTTGAGAAAAAATGCTTCGTATCTGCCGAAGCCCTGGCCCGGATCCGCCGCAAAGACGGCAGTATCATGATGCCCGGCGACTTTATTCCCGTTGCGGAAAAGACAGGACTGGTGGAAGCCATCGGAACCCGGGTAACGGAAAAGGTGTGCGAAATGCTGCAGGAACATCCCATAACGGAAATCTGTGTAGAGTATATCGAGATCAATCTGTCTGTGGCCCAGTGTGAAAATCCCTGGCTGACGGAAGAGATGCAAAAGCTGGTGGAAAAATACGAAATTCCGTCCAAACTTCTGAATCTGGAGATCACGGAAACCTCCGCCATTAAGAATCGCGAACTGGTGATCGCAACCATTGAAAAGCTTACAGCTAAAGGCTTCTCCTTCTCTCTGGATGATTTCGGCACCGGCGAATCTAATCTGAATTACATCGTGGATATGCCTGTCAGCATAGTAAAATTCGATCGGGATATGACCCAGGATTATTTCAGAAACGACAAGACCAAAGTGGTCATGAATTCCATTATCGGCATGGTGCAGAGTATGGGACTTAAGATCGTGGCGGAAGGGATCGAAGAAGCCGATCAGCTGAACGCCATGGGAAAGATCGGTGTGGATTACATTCAGGGATACTATTTCTCAAAGCCATTGCCTCTGAATGAATTTCTGGCATTTATCCATATCAAAAATGCCGCCGCCATAAAAGAACGCTAAAAAACAAATGTCCCGGTCTTTCAAAGGCCGGGACATTTTCATTTCCTGCTATTATCAATTCCTTATTCCAGATAGAAAGCTCTGTCCGGTTGTCTGGGAGCAGGCGCCGCAGCAGGCTCAGCCGCAAAGCCCAGTGCCAGATGACCGATGCCCACAAAGTTGCCGTTAAGGCCCAGTTCCTTTAAGATCTTTTTCCCGAATTCACTGTCGAATTCTTCCTTGGCCCTGTGGATCCAACAGGTGGAAAGTCCCAGATCCTGGGCTGAGATCATCATCTGTGCCAGAGCAGCACTACCGTCATAAACTGCCGTAGGGCAGGATGCATCTGCGATGACGATGAGGATCACAGGCGCTCCGTAAAAAGGATCAAAGCCTTCCTTCCAGCCGCCGATCCTGGCATTTTCATCAGCGATCAGATCCCGCAGCTTTTTGTTGGTTACCGCAATGATCTTCGTTGACTGTTTTCCCATACCGGTGGGAGCATACAACCCGACTCCCATAACCTGATCAATATCCTCTCTCGAGGGCATGACCGGCTTGAAATTCCTGCAGCTTCTCCGGCTGCGAAGTACCTGTTGCAGATCACTCATAGTATTTCCTCCTGTTCTTTGTTATATATGTTCAATGAATCTTTTTTTGCAGCTCTGCTTTCTGCATGCTCTTTGCGAAATAAAAGTTCAGTCCCAGACCCGCTGCCACGAATACCGCTCCCATAGCAGCCGACACAGGAGATGCGGAAAAGCCTGCCTGCTTCGACAAAAAATAGACCAGCAGATTGGCGCCGCAGTGCATCAGAGCCGTTGCTTCCAAAAGCTGATAACGGGCATATACCAGCGAAATGGAAAGTCCCATCATAAACGCATAGAAAATCTGTACCGGATTCCCATGATAGCAGCCGAATAAAAGAGCGGAAAGAAAGATCCCAAGTCCTCTGGGATAATACCGCATGATCCGGTTTTGCAATATTCCCCGAAACAGCACTTCCTCCGTAAACGGAACCAGGATGCCATAGATCACAAGCCCCACGGGAAGGGATACACTGTACTGATTCCCCGCCACTCTTTGAAAGCCGGCGCTTTTTTCGGCAATTCCCGGCAGCAGGATGATGATATTCAGTCCCAGTCCCAGAGCCAGTGCCGAAGAAAGGATCAGCAAAAAGTCCTTTTTAAACAGCCGCTTCTTCCGATGCGTCGTCACATCCGAAATCTCCGGCGGACAGTTGTTTTTATATGCCCGGACAAGATAGGGCCAGGTTGCCACGGTGGCCACCACATTCAGATAAACCCTGATCCTTGACAGGAGCGGTTCTTCGGGATGCATGGCAGCTACGATACCGGCGTAGCAAAGATTAAAGACTCCCAGCTGGATCACCCAGTAGATCAGAAGCGGCATCAGGATCTCCACCGTTTTCATGATAGCCGGCTTATCCGAAAACCGCATGTAAGGTTTCTTCCCGCAGGCGATCCGGTAAAGATCTCCCATATCATCCGCAAAGTAAGCAGGCTCTAACTCTTTGAGTTCTTCCTCCGGTGCAAATCCATAGGTTACAATGGCTGTATCGATCCCTAGTCCGGTGGCGGCCGACAGATCCATGATCCGGTCTCCCACCATAAGGATCTGGGATGGTCTGCATGCTGCGCCCTCAGATTTGCGAAGCTGCTTTAATGCTTCTTCCAGCACCTCTTCTTTGGTATCCCGCTCTCCGTCTTCCAGGGCTCCCACAACAACCTTGAAATAAGAATCCAGTTCAAATTTGGAAAGGATCATCTTCACAAACCGCTCCGGTTTCGAAGAAGCCACCGCCAGCACGCATCCTTCTTTTTTCAGATCCGAAAGAAGACCTTCCATGCCGGGATAAACTGCATTTTCCCAGATTCCCTTTTCTTCGTAATATTCCCGGTAGAGCCGGATGGCCTCGGCATTTTCCTCCCCCACCAGTCCGAATACCCGCTCAAAGCTTTCCCTGAGGGGCGGGCCGATAAAGGACTTTAGCTGCCCGGGTCCGGGATTCTCTATATTGAGTTTTCCGATAGCATACGTAACGGCGTTGACAATGCCCCCTCCGGAGTCTGTCAGCGTTCCGTCCAGATCAAAAATCACATAGCGATACATGTAATTTATTATAAACGATTTCCCTTTCAAATACTACTACCGCAAAGGGGAATTTTTCACTTTTCCCACCCCCGATTTTGTGTTATACTCTACTTGATTCTAAAAAGAAAGGCGAGGTGATACTGTATGGACAGCCCGGACGGCGATTATCGAAGTTGCAGTGCAAACGGCGGCGAATCTGTGCAGGTGTCACCTTTTTTGATTCTATGATCCTCTGACACCTTTTCTTTTTGCGTTGCCGCATCCCTTTCGGTGCGGCCGTTTTCGTCGCCTTCATCTTTCAGGAGGCAGATATGGAAAAGGACATCTTAAAGGAACCCAATTATGTAGAGGAGCTGCTTGCGATCCTGCGAAGCGAAACGGATAACAAGGAGCTTTTGCAAAAACTGGACGATTATCATGAAAATGATATCGCTGACGCCATTGAGCAGCTCACCCCGGAGGAACGCCGCAAGCTTTATCCCATCCTCGGGGCAGAACGTGTTGCTGAAATCTTCACCTATATCGAGGACGTTGATGAATACTTAAAAGAGTTGGAAGTGGACCGGGTTGCAAAAGTCCTCTCCCACATGGATTCCGACGATGCGGTAGACGTTCTCGAGGAAATGGATGAAGATGCCCAGAAGCAGATCGTCAGTCTCATGGACGACGAATCCAGCCGGGACATCCAGCTGATCCGTTCCTACGATGACGAAGAGATCGGTTCCCTGATGACCACCAATTTTATCGTCATCAAAAACAACCTTTCCATCCGGCAGGCCATGCACGAACTGGTAAAGCAGGCAGGTGACAATGACAACATTTCCACGATTTATGTGGAAGACGAAAACGGAGATTATTACGGTGCCATCGATCTGAAGGATCTGATCATTGCAAGAGATTATATTCCTCTCGAAACCCTGATCAGTACCTCATACCCTTATGTGATGGATAAGGATCTGATCAGCGAAAACATCGAGCGTATCAAGGACTACGCCGAGGATTCCCTTCCCGTTGTCAACAACGAGCATAAGCTGCTGGGAATTCTTACCGCCCAGGATATCGTGGAAGTGGTAGACGACGAGATGGGTGATGACTACGCGAAGCTGGCAGGTCTTACCGCAGAGGAAGACCTCCATGAGAAGATCACCGAGAGCATGAAAAAACGTCTTCCCTGGCTCATCGCCCTTCTGTTTTTGGGCATGATTGTTTCCACCGTAGTGGGAACCTTTGAAGCGGTTGTAGCGGTGATCCCTCTGGTGATCTGTTTCCAATCCCTGATCCTGGATATGGCAGGCAATGTGGGCACCCAGTCCCTTGCTGTTACCATCCGTGTTCTGATGGATGAAAATCTGACCACCTCCCAGAAGGTCAAGCTGGTATTAAAAGAGATCCGGGTTGGCTTCTGCAACGGACTGGTTTTGGGAGCGGCCGCTTACTTTTTCATCGGCTGCTACGTCTATTTCATCAAACACAATCCACTGCTGACTTCCTTCCGGATCTCAGGCTGTGTCGGTATTTCTCTGTTGACCGCCATGGTGGTCTCCAGTATGGTAGGCACTCTGGTACCTATGTTCTTTCATAAGATCAAGATCGATCCTGCTGTGGCCTCCGGCCCTTTGATCACCACCGTAAACGATCTGGTGGCAGTGATCACCTACTACAGCTTAAGCTGGGTTCTTCTGATCCACGCCGGCGGCATGTGATTTTATGCCGTAACCATCTGCTCGATCCTTGCCAGCGCTTTTTTGAAAACAGGGATCTGCAAAACCACCAGGGTTAATATCATCTCTGCCAGAATGTAAGAATAGTTATAAACTACAGGATACAGCTTGGCCAGAGACTGGGGGAAGTTCTCAGGCATATAATCCATCCAGTACAGATAACCTCCGATGGTATGGAACAATCCGCGAAGAATGCAGCCGGTGATAAATCCAATGACCATACCGTGTTTTTTCTGGCTCCAAAGGCCGGCGATCCCCAGAGCCGTGAATGCGAAAAAGTAATCGCAGCATACCTGAAACGGGGACAGGATATAGGTCGATCCGTCGCCGAAGAACTGCAGCAGGCTGAAGGCAAATGCCGTAAGCAGTCCTACTCTCGCTCCGAACAGGTAGCCCGTATAGCAGATCATGAACATGGTCAGGATCGTTACGGAGCCGCCGTAAGGAAGTTCGAATTTCAAAAAGGGAACGCTGCTGATAACAAACGCAAGAGCCAGGGAGATCCCACAGAATGCAAGCTGTTTTGCACTGACCTTTTTGCCGGTCTGTTCCTGCTTTTTATCGGCGATAAAAATCGTCAGCAGCATGGAAACAAGGAGCAGTACCACCAACGCAACATAGCCGCCGGGCTTTACCAGCTCGTAAGCCTCGTTTTCGGAATTGAAAGTTACAAAAGTACTTAATAAAGACATAAAAAAAACCTCCTGCACATAATTACGCAGGAGAACTTTCGGCATCACAAAAAACTGTATCTGCTTCCCTTCGCAGGCATTATCCTGATCAGGTAAAAAGGGTATCGGCATTCGCCTCTCTCAGCCGCTCTTTGCTTTCGCAACCTCCGGCTCCCCCAGCGCAACTCATACTATACACCCCGTCTTCTTTTCCGTCAAGAAAAAAATATTGTGTCCCCGTCCAAAAATCGTTATACTGAAAGTAACAATCACTTTTCAAATCCGGCCATTCCGAAAAAGGAGGCGATTTCCATGATCACTATCAGCCTTTGCATGATCGTTAAAAATGAGGAAAAAACCCTTAGCCGTTGTCTGGACTGCGTCGCTGATCTGATGGACGAGATCATCATCGTCGACACCGGTTCCACCGATTCCACCAAATCCATTGCAAAAAAATATACGGATAAGATCTACGATTTCAAATGGAACGGCAGCTTTGCGGACGCCAGGAATTTTTCCTTTTCCAAAGCCACCTGCCAGTATATCTACAGCGCAGATGCCGATGAAGTCATTGATCAGGAGAATCACGATAAATTCGCTCTTTTAAAAAAAGGACTTCTTCCGGAGATCGATATCGTGCAGATGCTTTACTGCAATCAGATGGAATACAACACGGTGTACAATTATGACAGAGAGCTTCGTCCAAAGCTCTACAAAAGACTCCGCAACTTCGTATGGCAAAATCCCATTCACGAAGCAGTGCGGCTGCAGCCGGTGATCTATGACAGCGAGATCGAGATCATTCATAAACCCACAGGGTTCCATGCATCCCGCGACCTGCTGGCCTTTGAAAAAATGCATGCCGACGGACTGTATATGGACACAAGGCTCCATACCCTCTATGCAAAAGAGCTGCTCATCTCCGGTGAAAAGTCCAATCTGCTGCGGGCCATTCCTTTCTTTGAGGGCTCCGTGCAGGATGAAAAAAGATCGCTGGATTCCCGCCTGGAAGCTTACTGTGTGTTAGCACGTGCTTACCATTTAAAGCCGGACATTCCCAAGTTTTTCAAATACGCCTTAAGGGCCGTTACGCTGGATACGGAAGGCTGTGCAGAGATCTGTCTGGAACTGGCTGTTTACTTCCACAATATCAAAGATTACGGAGAAGAACAGATCTGGCTGAATGCCGCCCTGTCCTCCCCCTGCATACTCAATAAGGAAACCACGGAGATCGCTAAAAAAATGCTGGAATGATCAGAGCATAACGGACTTTTGCAGGCAGAAAGAATACAGGATCATTTCCTTCACCTTCTTCTGCGAAAACTGCTCGAGCGCCCCTTTATAGTAGGCAAGCTGGGTGTGATAACGCTCCGTAAGTTCCTGCTCGTTTTGCACTCTGTCCGTTTTATAGTCAAGGATGGTAATGCCGTCCTCTTCTTCCCAGTACACATCGATCACACCCTGGATCATAACGCCTTCGGATTCCGGGAAATGTTCCCTGATCCGATTGGCCGGAATCATGTACACGAAAGGCTGCTCTTTTAAGAGCAGTCCTTTTTTTGTAGCACGGCTCATTCTGGCAGCTTCCTCCGTGGCAAGGAACCTGCGTATCTTTTCCCTGTCCACAAGATCCACCTGTTCCTGCTGCATCCTGCCGCTTTCCGCAAACCGGCGCATGTCCTCATCAATGTTAGCTATCGCTAACTTTTCGCCCTCTTCGCCTCGCTTCATGTTTTCAATAACATCCGCATATTTTTCAAAATCAAGAAGCTCTAAAACGCGGTGGTATGCACTTCCCCGTTCCGCTCCGCCGGCCTGTTTTCCTCCGGCAAAACCCGGCAATATGGTCTTCCGCTTTGCCTCAGTCTCAAATACAACATGTACCCCTTCCTCTTCCATGGCTGCGTGCTTTAACTCCGATACGCTGGTTTTGGCATAAAGCTCCCGAAGGTTTTCGTGGGGATACACAAATGAGAATCTGTTTCTTAAAGTATCATACAGCTTTTTCTCTTCGGGTCGGCTGCACACCTTTTGTGTCATGCTCTCCCAGTCCAGAAGACTTTGCAGCATATCCTCAGTTTTACCCGCATCAATGTTCGAAAGCACCCTGCTTTCATCCAGATTTTCTGCCGTGATCTTTTTGATGCAAAAGACGGAATGATCCATACTGTGGGCTAGCAGCAGATAATCCAAAAAGCTCCTTGCTTTTCTCAGAAGATGCACAGGAGCCTGTTCGTTTTTCCCGAAAATTGCTCCTCCCAGGGCAAAAAACAATGCACTGTTTTTCTCCGCCCCTTTTTCCGTCGCCGTAAAGATCAGCTTTTCCTTTGCTCTGGTGGCCGCCACATACAAAAGCCGGATCTCTTCTCCCTTCGACTGGGAGGATATGGATTGCTCCATCATGATCCGCTTCAGACTCTTGCCTTTGCTCCTGTTTTTCAGGTCCGTCCAGTTTGCTCCCAGCCCCAGATCCAGATCGTAGATCATGGCTGCTGACTTATCCTGTTCATTAAACTCCCTGTCACACCCTGCCAGAAATACAATGGGAAACTCAAGGCCCTTGCTGGCATGCACTGACATGATCCGCACCACATCCGCCTGCTCCGACAGGATCCCCGCTTCTCCTTCATCGATCTGATACCGCTCCAGTCTGTCCAGATAGCGGATAAAACCAAACAATCCGTGAAAGCCGGTTTTTTCAAAATCCACAGCCTTTTGCAAAAGCATATCCACATTGGCTGCTTTCTGATCCCCTGCCACGCCGGCCAGGATCTGCTCTCTGTAATGGAATCTTCTGATCACCTCTGCCAAAAACTCGGAAACAGACATATAACCGGCCATAAACCGAAGCTCTTCGATCAGAGCGACAGCACGCTTTGCACTGCCTGCAAAAGGAAAGCTCTCATCCTCTGCCGCAAGGCAAAGGCACTCATAAAAAGAGCAGCTTTTATCCTTTCCCCTGATCTGCGCCAGCTCTTCATCAGACAGCTGAAACAAAACCGACTTAAGGCTCGCTGCCAGGGGCAGATCCTGATGGGGATTTTGCAGCATTCGCAAAAGATCCGTCAGCACTCTTACAGCAGAATCTTCATAGAAGCCGCTTCTTTCCTGGGTATGCACCGGGATCCCCGCTGCCATCAGCACCTTTTTCATATCCGCTGCAACACTTGCATATTTTCTTGTCAGGATCACAATATCCCGATAGGTAGCAGGGCGCACCCCTTCCGGATCTTCGCTCCTTTCATCCTTCACCGGGAAATGTCCCACCATATTCCGGATCCGCTCTGCGATCATGGCATACTCCGCCACATCTCCCGCCGGTCCGTTTTCCGGCACCTCCGCCAAAAGAAGCTCTGTTTCATAGCCGGTCTTTTCTCCGTTTGCAAGAACTGTTTCCCGGGCAGACGGATAGCTGCCGCCGACGATGAGCTCCTCTCCCTCGTCAAAGGTGATCCCTCCCACGTTTTCATCCATGATGCGGGAAAAGATCCCGTTTGCACTGTCAAGGACCTGCTGTCTGCTTCGGAAATTATGATTGAGCAGGATCAGTTTATGATCCGGATCCGGCTTTTTGAACTGCGTGTACTTTTCATTAAAGATATCCGGCCGCGCCATGCGGAACCGGTAGATGGACTGCTTCTTATCTCCCACCATAAACCGGTTATGACATCCCGTCTCTGCTTTGGAAAGGGCTGAAAGCAGGATCTCCTGTACCTGATTGGAATCCTGGTATTCATCCACCATGATCTCGTAAAAATAATCACGATACTCCATGGCAGTGGATGTCAGATGATGCTCTTCATCCAGCAATACCTCCAAAGCCAGGTGGGCGATATCGGAAAAGCCGTATACATTTTTTTCTTTCTTTTTTTCAAAGAGCCTGTCCATGAAGGTGATGGTTATATCAGCCAGCGCGTCGGCGCTTTCCTTCGCCATGATATCCCGCTCCTGCTGTCTTTTTCCATCACCATCAAAAAAGTGAAGCGCAGCCTGGGCCTGTTCCTTATAGTCATTTCTTGCCTTTTGCAGCAGCTCCTTTTCTTCCGGGTCGCAGCTTCCTTCCTTTACCGTCGGAAGCCGGTCCCAGGACAGGTTTCCTGCCTGCTGCAGCACTTCATAAAGGTCGTCTTTTGTTTCCCCCTCCGACAATACTTTCTGGATCTGCTCAAGCATCTGTATATCCCCGGCAAACACATCCGCATAGGCGCCGGGGCCTGCTCCCGCCTCTACTTTTTCCTGCAGATAATGACAGATCCGGATAATGCCGGAAAGCTCCGAGGATGCATGACGGATCAGCATAAGAGCCACTTCCCTGGCCTGGGCTTCCGGGGAGATCTCTTTCATAGCGCAAAGCCACTGTCTGGGCCAGGGATGGGATGAAGCATACCGTGACAGACGGAGGATCTCCTTTTCCAGATCCTGTTCCTTTACATTAGGATTCAGGCTTGCTGCCAGGTTCAGAAAAGACTCCTCCCCCTTCTCAAAGGCTTCCTCCAAAACATCGGCAAGCACTTCCTGTTCCAACAGGCTTTCCTCACCGGGATCACAGATCCGAAATCCCGGATCGATACCGATGGCGGTAAAATGATTCCGCACCAGATACAGGCAAAAGCTGTCAATGGTGGTGATCATGGCATTATGCAATAAAGACTCCTGTATCTGCATCTGTTCATCTTCCGGATGCTCCGCCATCCATGCCTGGATCTTTTCCTGCAGTCTTGTTTTCATCTGGGTCGCCGCTGCCCTTGTAAAAGTTAGCACAAGCAAACGATCCACATCTGTTTTTTTCGTATCACCCGAGATCAGTCCCATGATCCTCTCTGTCAGAACAGCTGTCTTTCCGCTTCCGGCTCCGGCAGAGATCAGAATATCACAGTTTCTGCTGTCGATGACTTCCTGTTGCTGCTTTGTATATTTCATCTTTCATCCTCACTCTGCTTTTGCTCTTCCTCGCCCCGGGCAAGAAAAACCTCCTCGCCGGCTGCTTTGCAGCTTGTCTTTTCAAATCCCGGGATCCGTTCGTCGAATCCGCAGATCCCCTTATAGGAACAATACATACAGCTGTCAAATTTATCCTTTTCAAGCACTTTGGGCCGGATGGATATATCCCCTTCCATGATCTGCTCCGAAAGACGGGATGCCACCAAAAACGCATGGCGGATACAGCCTTCCATCAGCTGCTTTGATGCAGTCTGGGAATAATTGTAAAAGCTGCCGTCTTTTTTTCTTGCCAGATAAAGAATATCGGATTTTCCCGTTTCGGGAAACCGGGAATCCAGCATCCGAAGAATCTCCTCATCCTCCAAAAACAACCCGTTCGGACGCATCTGCGCGCGAATCTTTTTTTCAATATCCTTCGGATCATCCCCGATGATCAGAGGCGATTTAACGGTGGAATACAGCATAGCCGCTGCCACTGCATTTTTATTGGGTCCGGCCTGCTCCACCATTCTCCTTGCCATCTCCAGATAGATGGGAAGCTGCAGGGAAAAACCGTAGTAAAGCTTGCTCAGATCAAAGGTCTGTTCCCCGGTCTTATAATCCACCACTTTTACATAAAAGGTGTCGCCCTGCTCTGCCACGTCGATCCTGTCGATGATACCCTTCAGCCGGGTCTGCTGCTCATCTTTAAAATAGTACTCAAACCGGTAAGGTACAAATGCACCTTTCCCCAGCCTGTAGGAAAGCTCACCTACGCAGTCCGTCAGAACCTGCTTCATCTGCCGGGTCCGGAATCTGTTTCTGGCGCTGGAGATCAGAATATCATAGCCGTAGCTTGCAGCCTCTTCCTCCAAAATGTCAGAGATCCGCTTTGCAAGCTCTTCGGGATCCGCTTCCCAGGCAGGCATCTCTTCATCCCGCAGACTGCGAAGAAGTCGCTCCAAAACCTTATGATACATATTGCCAAGATCCGTGGCTTCGAAGCTGTATTCTTCCTTCTCCCGAAGTCCCAGGCCGTACCGCAGAAAATGGGAAAAAGGACATGCCGCCATTTTTTCCAGCCTGCTGATGGTCCCTTCCCTGTCATAGATACAAAGGGCCGCCTCCCGTGAGATCCTGGCGGGAATATACCGGTAGAAAGCGCTGTTTTTCAGTAAAAAAGCCTCTTTATTATCTCTGTATGCAGCTGAGAGCACCTGCAAAGATGCCTTTGTCTCTTCCCGATTCTGCCCGCTTTGTCTGCCGGAGGCAAAGATCCGGAGCAGATCTGCCATATCTTCCAGACCATCCTCCATGGATGCAATCCCCTGCAGTTTCTCGTTTTCGTTTTTGGCCCCCTCAACCTGCAGATGCGGATACAAAAACAGCAGATTCCGGATCAGATAAGAAGGGCTCATGCTTTTGCCGTCGCTGCCCAAAAGCGCATAGGACAAAAACAGTTTTTCCTCCGGTTTGGTCATGTTCTGATACAGATAGAGTCTTTGCTCAAAGAGTTTTTCCTTGGCACCCGGAGACAGGGTAAGTCCCTTGCTTTGCAGATACTCCCGCTCTCTGTCTGAAAAAAGACCGCCGCCGGCATTTTTCTGGGGAATGATCCCTTCGTTGATCCCCAGGAAAAACAGGGCCTTAATGTTTTCCAGTCTGGTCCTTTGGATGTCCCCCACCATAACCTGATCCACGCTCTGGGGAATGGTTCCGATGCGGATCTCCGAAACGCCGGCCTCAAACAAGGCCAGAAACTCTTTCTCATCCAGCCGATCCTCCCCGATCAGGCCATCGATCTGATCCAGAAGTTCCATGATCGCCTCATAGATCTTCTCATACTCCTTTGCCCTGTAGGGATCCTGCATTGCCAGAAAACGTTCTGCCAGATCGTAGCATTTTTCGCAAAGACGGCTGCCAAGGCAAACCTCATAAAGGGCAGCAACATATTCCTTGGCCGTCTCAGGTTTTTTCAAAAAAGGAGCCAGCAGCTCCATCAGGCGCTCCCGCAAAAGGTTCATCTCCTCCGCCTGCTCTCCCCTTTCAAAAGGCCGGGAAAAAGCGGTTTTTCCCTTGATTCCCATCCTTTGCAGATACACATCCAGCCTGTCGATCTCCTCCAAGGAAAAGTCCGTCATACGGCTGTGCAAAAGACCGATCACACTGTCATAGGAAAAATCTTCGGCAAAGATCCGAAGCACACACCGCAGCATGCTCACCGCCTGATTATGCAAAACGCTACGCCGGCTGTCCATGTAAAAGGGAATCCCATAACGCTCCAGCTCTGTTTTCAAAAGCATTTCATAGCCGTCCGGATCTCCCGTTTCGATGGCAATGCTGCGATACTCGTATCCTTCCCGGATCAGCTTTGCGATCTGTCTGCAGCAGTTTTGCACTTCTTCCCTTCGGGAGACAGCCTCATAAACAGTAATGGCATCCTGAGGCCCCGCATAGACCTCTTTTCGATAGCGCAAAAGTTCCTTTTCCAAAAAGGCCATGGGCGGATTGCCTTCATAGCGGAAATGTCCGCTGTTTGTAAGGCAGATCACCGGAAGGACCGGACAATCCGCTTCCCCGGCAACCGCGGTTAATTTCTGATAGGTCTTTTTGCTCAGCTCAAAAAGCCTGTCCTTTTCCTCTTCCGGATCATGCTCGCAGCAAAGGATCACGGACAGGTCACGGCAGACTTTCATCAGTTCCCGGATCACCCGGTATTGAATGGGGGTAAAGCCCGTAAAATTGTCAAATAAGATGGTGGCATCGGAAAGAAGACCTGATTTTGGGATCATGTCACTTAGCTCCGAAAGGGCTTCCTCTGTGGTGATGTACTTATCCCTGATATACTCTCCAAAGGCTTCATACAGGATCTTCAAATCCGAAAGCTTCCCTGCCAGATACCCGTGTCCCGTATCTTCTTTTAACAGATCCGAAAGCACGTCGGCGGAAATATCATATTGGTAGAATTCGGAGATCTGGGATTTTACCTCATGGATATAACCCGGCCGTTTCATTTTTCCCTGCAGCACCGTAAGAGAGTCTCCCAAAGACAAGGCCACTCTGCGCAGGATCAGGTTTTTTCCCGTATCATCCAGCACCTGCCTTTTTTTCATTCCCACTTCGTCGCCGATCCTGTGTACCAGTCTGGAAAAACTCAGCACATCAATATTACTGATCGCCCCTCTCGGATGCAGCCGCAGGATCTGCCGGGTGGTGGACATGGAAAACTGATCCGGCACAATGACGATAAACTGTCTGCCGGGTTCCTCCATGGATTTTTTTATGATCTGCTCATATGCATAGGTGCTTTTACCGCTGCCGGAAGCACCGGCTATGATCTGTAACCCCATATATTGATGTCTCCTTCTGCCTTTCTTTCCATCTATTGTAGCATAGTTTTTTCCCCTTCACCATAAGGCTGAATTGTAAAAAAATAACGACAAATCCGCATAATTATGATATAATTGCAACAAGATGCGCTTAATTGTTGAATAATTTAAAACAAATCTATTTCGAGGCAAAACAGGAGGGGCTCCTATGGATTTTCAGGCTATCGTAGATGGAATGTCAGCAATGACGTGTGTTGTTTCGGTAGAAAACCTGCCGGACGGAAAATACGGCAAGTTTCGGCTTGTCACGGGAAACAAGGCCTATATCGACTCCATAGAGCACCCGGCTCCCGGCGTTGAGATGCTGACTGATAAGTTCACCCCTAACAGTGAGTATACCGACTATCTGACCAGAGATCTGAACTTCGAAGATTTCTGTTATCGTGCAGCCGTTAAAAAGAAATGTCTGCATTCTTATGCACATCCCGACAGGATGGACGTCTGGTTCAATATGACCTTTCTGCCCTTAGGACAGGAAGTGGGCGAGATCTGCTACTGTCTCTACATCATGGAGATCAATTTTGAACCGGATTCCCAGAATTTTGCCTCCACCTCTTCCGATATCGCATCCTCCGTACTCGATACCTGTATCAAGCTCAGGGGAACAAAGGATTTCCGTGACACCATGTATGAAGTGATCGGCGGCATCAGAGAACTTTGTGATGCCGAGCATTGCTGTATCCTTACAATGGACGAATACGAACGCTCCTGCGATGTGCTGTGTGAAGCCTTCAGGGAAGGCAGTAAGCTTCTTTCCATGGAACACTATGCAGATAAGGATTTTTATGATATCGCCGATTCCTGGACATCTACCATCGCAGGAAGCAACTGTCTCATTGCCAAAAATGAGCAGGACATGGAGATTGTAAAAGAGCGCAATCCCATCTGGTTTGATTCCCTTACTTCGGCCGGTGTTAACAACATCGTACTGTTCCCCTTAAAGTCCAGAAACCAGCTGCTGGGATATATGTGGGCTCTGAATTTCGATCCGGGGCGGGCCGTTAAGATCAAGGAAACCTTAGAGGCAACCTCTTTTATCCTCGGCGCGGAGCTCGGGAACAACCTGCTCCTTGACAGGCTGCGTCTCCTTAGTTCCAAGGATATGCTCACCGGCGTAATGAATCGTAACGAGATGAACAACTACGTGGACGAGCTTAGCCGCGGCGTAAAAGACGACGGCTCTGTAGGCGTTATTTTTGCTGACTTAAACGGTTTGAAAACAGTGAACGATCAAAGCGGTCACAATGCAGGTGACAAGCTTTTGAAAAATGCCGCCAAAGTGCTTCGCAGCCTTTTCCCGGAAAAATCCATCTTCCGCGCCGGCGGTGATGAATTTGCCATCATCGTTGCCGACGTGACGGAAGCAGATGTAGAGGAAAAGATTGAGCAGATCCGGAAGGGCAGCGAGAAATATGACAGTCTTTCCTTTGCCCTGGGCGGATGCGTGGAGAAAAGCAGCAGCAATGTTCGCATGGCCCTTCGTCACGCTGACGAGCGAATGTATCTTGATAAACAAAAATACTATGAGACCTACCCCGAGCAGGCTGCAGCCCGCAGGAAGAGCCGTGAAAGGGCACCGGAACAGACCTCGGAAGCACTTGTCCGCGAGGATCGTATTCAACAGGAAATGAATTACGATCCCCTTACCGGTCTTCCCAGTATGGCTTTGTTCTTCCGCTTAGCAGAAAGAGGCCGACGGATCATGCACGAAAAAGGGGAGGATTCCGCTTTGATCTTCCTCAATCTCAATGGCCTGCGGTTTTTTAACCAGCGATGCGGTTTCTCCGAAGGGGATGCCCTGATCAAAGAATTAAGCTGCATCGTGGCCGAATTGTTCGGCCGTGAGAATTCCAGTCGTTTCGGACAGGACCACTTTGCCGCATTCACCAAAGCCGAGGGGCTTGAGCAAAAGCTGGAGCAGCTCTTTAAACTGATGAAGAGAGCCAACAACGGTAAAACCCTCACCGTCCGGGTGGGTATCTATCCCGATTCCATGGGCATTGTGGAAACCGCTTTGGCCTGCGACAGAGCCAGATACGCCTGTGATGTGATCAAAGACAGCAACAAATCTTACTTCACGTATTTCGACAAGAAAATGCTGCAAAAAGAGATCAACAGACAGTACGTCATCGACAACCTTACCAAAGCCATCAACGAAAACTGGATCACCGCTTACTATCAGCCCATCGTCAGCTCCGAAAGCAAGAAAGTGTGCGATGAAGAGGCACTGGCCAGATGGATCGATCCCCAAAAGGGAATCCTCTCTCCTGCCGATTTCATTCCGATCCTGGAAGATGCCAAACTGATCTATAAGGTGGACCTTCACATTGTGGACATCATTTTGGAACGACTTAAAAAGCAGATGGCCTCTAAGATCGGCACCGTCGCTCCCATTTCCATCAATCTGTCGCGAACGGATTTTGAGATGTGCGATATTGTAGAAGAGATCTGCAACCGGGTAGATGCCGCAGGTGTTCCCAGAGATCTGATCACCATCGAGATCACGGAGAGTGTCATCGGCCAGAATCTGGACTTTATGAAAGAACAGGTTGACCGGTTCCAGAGCCTTGGCTTTAAAGTATGGATGGATGATTTCGGCAGCGGTTATTCTTCCTTGGATCTTTTGCAGGATCTGCGATTTGACCTGATCAAATTTGATATGCGTTTCATGCGTCAGTTTGATTCCAGTCCCCGCTCAAGACTTCTTTTGACGGAGCTGATGAGAATGGCAAATAACCTTCGCATCGAGACTGTTACAGAAGGGGTTGAGACCGCCGAGCAGGTAGACTTTTTAAGCAGCATCGGTTGTACGAAGCTGCAGGGCTTCTATTTCGGAAAGCCGATCCCCTATGACATGATCCAGGACCGGTTCAAAAAAGGGGAGCGGATCAGATACAACGATAAAGCTGCAACAGACAAAAACGCAAAAAAGAAAGAGAACTAACCTGTCAATAAGCTGTAAAAAAGGATCCCGTAAAAGGGATCCTTTTTCCTGTCTTCTTATGCTTCAAAAGCTTCTTTGATACTGTCGTAATGAAGGAAAATGCCTTCCTTTGCAAACTGCCTGATGGTCTCAGGATCCGCCAGCATAAACTCCGGCGCTTCCTCGGTCTGCAGCACCACATCTTTTTCGGTAAACTCTCCCGTAAAACGATAAATATCCACGAAGTAATTATCGCCTTCATCAGGGTTTTCCCTGCTATAGGAAAAGAGATAACCGCCTTCCCATCCTTCCACCGAAAGGCCGGTTTCTTCCTTCACTTCCCGAAGCACTGCTTCCAAGGAGCTTTCCCCTGCCATAACGCCGCCGCCGGATACTTCCCACCAGCCCGCAGCCCAGGCTTTATTTTCCGCTCTTTTGGTGATCAAAAATCTGCCGTCACTTTTTCTTCTGACCACACCAAGAACCGTCAAATGAAAGTCCCCGTCCTTCATGTGCCAGTCATTCTTTTTCATGGTCCGTCCGGTCTTTTGTTTGTTCCGATCATAAATATCCCAATATTCCATCTATTATTTTTGCTCCTTTTTTTCTCTCGACTCCAGCGGATTCATATCCAGTCCTCTGTTGCGGTCACCCTGCAGATCCTTACCGAACTCATAATCATTTCCCGGTAAAACAGCATTGAGCAAAATGCCCAGGATCGCTGCGATGGAAAGCGCCGTCAGGGTAATGGATGCAGAACCTACCGTAAAGGTCAGACCATCTGAAAAGCCCAGACCGCTGACAAGGATCACTGCTGCAATGATCAGGTTTCTGGATTTTGTAAAGTCCACTTTATTCTCAACCACGTTTCTTACACCGATGGCGGAGATCATTCCGTAAAGCATGAAGCTGACACCGCCGATGATCGCAGAAGGCAGTGAACCGATGAGTGCAGCCACCTTAGGGAAAAAGCTCAGGATCACGGCAAAGACCGCTGCCAGTCTGATAACCTTGGGATCATACACACCGGAAAGCTCCAGCACACCTGTGTTTTCTCCGTAAGTCGTATTGGCAGGTCCGCCGAACATAGCGGAAAAGGAAGTTGCCAGTCCGTCTCCCACCAGGGTTCTGTGAAGACCGGGATCTTCGATAAAGTTCCGGCCTACAGTAGCGGAGATCGCTGAAATATCACCGATATGCTCCATCATGGTGGCAATGGCGATGGGCGCCATAACCAGGATGGCCGTCAGATCAAACTTACAAAGGATAAAAGGGGGCAGACCCACAACGGAGGAAGAAGCCACCGACGCAAAGTCCAGAATAGCGCTTCCGTCCGGATTGGTAAATCCGCAAAAATGCAGGATCAGTGCCACTGCATAGGAGATCACAACACCCATCAGAATGGGGATGATCTTAAACATGCCTTTGCCCCAGATATTAAAGATGATGATCACCACCAAAGCGATCACAGCCAAAAGCCAGTTAGTAGAGGCGTTGGATACAGCGGAAGGCGCCAGGGAAAGACCGATGCAGATAATGATGGGTCCTGTTACCGCAGGGGGAAGGAATCTCATTACCCTGTGAATTCCCACCAGCTTGATCACCAGTGCAAGTACCAGATACAAAAGTCCTGCTACCACAATACCGCCGCAGGCGTAGGGAAGTTTTTCTCCCATACTCATGCCGGCAAAAATGCCGGAATCCAGATTGGCCACCGTGGCAAACCCGCCTAAGAATGCAAAGGAGGATCCCAGAAAAGCCGGTACCTTAAATTTGGAACACAGATGGAAAAACAGCGTTCCCAATCCGGCACAGATCAGGGTAACCTGAATATTTAACCCTTCTCCCTCAAAGTACGTGTTGACCAGGATTGGCACCAGAATCGTTGCGCCGAACATGGCAAACATGTGCTGAATTCCCAAAAGCAACATCTTCGGAATGCCCAACTGACGGGCATCATAAATACCCTTTTCTTCTTTCATGATTTCCTCCTTTTTTGCTTGTTACCATAAACCAAAAAATATTCTAACACAGCCCTGCATGCATTTCAACGAAATACATAAAAGTACCCCGGATGAAAATCCGGGGTGCCAGAATTACTTGTCAGCTTCTTTACTCTTGTCCTCTGCTTCAAAAATGGTCTCTGTCTCTTCTTCCTTCGTCTCTTCTTCAGAAGCCTTCTTCTTAGTATCTTCTTTTTCCTTATCGCCGGTAAGGATATCTTCTACATTCTCATCATCTTCTCCGTCATCAAAGAAGAAATCATCATCCTCTTCCTTACCTGATTTTGCTTTGTCCACAAGATCGGTTGCCTTGTCCTTGGCGGTTCCGTAAAGGTCTTTTGCTTTTTCTTTTGCGGTTCCGTAAAGATCCTTTGCTTTATCCTTCGCCGGTCCTGCCAGCTCTTTTACCTTATCGGCTGCGGGACCCGCAATATCTTTTACCATATCGGCAGCGTCAGCTGCAAGGGCGGTGGCATCTTTCTTTACCGCATCAAGAGACGTATATTTTCTCGTTGTCTGAGAGGATGCATCCTCATCCAGATCCAGATCATCGTCAAAATCGATGTCATCATCAAAATCATCATCGTCGAAATAATTTTCGTCTTTTTTCCTCAAATAAAAATAAGCTCCTGCCGCTGCACCCGCAATGGTACCGAGCAGCATCAATTTTCCGAATTTCTTAGCCATAGTCTTCTCTCCTTTCCGAAGAAATTATAGTATCACTGCCTATTATTTTAGAATAAATTCCCGCAAAGTACAAGGGATTTTCAGAAAGTTTGAGAAGTTTGTAGATAGTTTCTGACAAAAATGCTATGATGGTTGAGAAATTCAATTTTCCAAAAAAAGAGAGGACAGCAGCCATGAAAGAAACCCTTTATACCATCCCTCTGACAGACGCTTTCAACGCCCATGATGAGTGCCCTTTTTGCTTTGTGGAACGAAACGTGGAACAGGATCTTCTGGATCTGGTATTAGGTTCATCCGCCTCCTACATGGAAAGCGATATGCGTATGGAAACCGACCGGGCGGGTTTTTGCCGGAATCATTTCAAAAAAATGTTCGACTACGGCAACACCCTGGGAAATGCCTGGATCCTGAAAACCCATTATCTGCAGATGGAGCGTGAGCTTGCCCAGCAGGTTCGCATCTATTCTCCTTCCAAAGCATCCTTCCTCAACAAGATCAAAAAAACGGAAGACGAAGGCAACTCCATTACCAAATGGGTGCGGGAAAAAGAATCTTCCTGTTACATCTGCGATCAGTACAACAAGACCTACGACCGCTATCTGGACACCTTCTTTTATATGTACAAAAAAGATGATGCCATGAAGCAGATGCTGGAAGACGGAAAGGGATTCTGCCTCCACCATTTCGGAGACATCTGCGAGCGGATGCCAAAAGAACTCTCTCCCCAGCAGCAAAGCGAGCTTTCTTCTATTCTGTTTGAAAAAATGGAAAGCAACCTAAAACGGGTAGGCGATGATGTGGCATGGCTGATCGAAAAGTTTGACTATCGAAACAAAGACGCGGACTGGAAAGATTCCAAGGACGCTATCCAGCGCGGTATGCAAAAACTGCGGGGTGGCTACCCCGCAGATCCGGTCTATCAACAGTCCAAATAATATCAGACCGAAATACAAAGATTATGTTCAAGCAGGGAAAGATACTTCAGGCTCTCCTCCAGGAAGGCATCCGGATCCAGCTTTGCGGCCATAAACTGGTCGCCGAGAATGCCGTCCGAAGTAAACAGGCACAGCTTCAGGATCGCCGAAGGATCGATCCCCGGCTTGAAACAGGACACATCCGCCCTGCCGTAGACTTTGGATAAAAGCTCCGTATAGGCGTCCATTTTATCCGCAAGTTTTTCCACCAGCCCGGCATCCTTTTCCCGAAAGGCTCTTTGGATAAACAATGTCATATAAGGGTAATATCTGATGATCTCCCGCTTCGCTTTTTCAATGTGCCTTTGCAATTCAAAAAAAGGCATTCCTTCAACGGGAATGCATCTGTCATACTCCATACGCACATAACGGGTACTGTATTCAAAGACATAAAGATAGAGACCTTCCTTGCTTCCGAAGTAATGAAACAACAGGCCTTTGGAAATACCGGCTTCCCGGACGATATCGTCCGTACTTGCCTTTTTATAACCATTCTCGGCAAACAACTTGCAGGCCGCATTAATAAACCGATCCTGCTTTTCTCTGCTCAGATCATAAAACCTTTCATTCATAACGCTAACCCTCGCTCCCCATACACATCACATTTTCTTCATGATACAATGACGGCGTCGGATTTTCAACAGGGTATCTGAATTTGTAAAAAGAAAAAAGCCTCAATTCCGCAAAAAGAAATTGAAGCTTTCCATCGTGCCCGCGACCGGAATCGAACCGGTACTGTATTGCTACAACAGGATTTTAAGTCCTGCGCGTCTGCCAGTTCCGCCACGCGGGCTAGTATGAGCACTTAGTGACCGTATTTTGGTCACTTATGTGCGAATCTACACCTGCACACTTAATGAAATCGAGCCGTCAGGCGATGATTGAATTTAGTGAGCATGGTGTTTCCGAAGGAGCACTTAGTGACCGTATTTTGGTCACTTATGTGCGAATCTACACCTGCACACTTAATGAAATCGAAAAAACGACCCAGACGGGACTCGAACCCGTGACCTCCGCCGTGACAGGGCGGCGCTCTAACCAACTGAGCCACTGGGCCAAAAAGCATCAGAATATGATGTCTTTAGCAAAAATGGACCTTCGGGGACTCGAACCCAGGACCGACCGGTTATGAGCCGGTTGCTCTAACCAGCTGAGCTAAAGGTCCTTATAAAAAGAAAAAAAGCCGATGATCGGACTCGAACCGATAACCTGCTGATTACAAATCAGCTGCTCTGCCAATTGAGCCACATCGGCGTAAAACAAAAAACTGAAAACAACAAAAATAACAAACACAAGCAAGAAATAGGATACCATTTCCCTGCCCTTCTGTCAACCCCAAAAGCATAGTATTTCACGGTTTTTTGCAGGTTTATTTTTGCCTGTAATTCGTCCGTAAAATGGCTTTTTTTGCATGTTTTTGTAGAGTACAATAGTACCATAGCAAAAAACTATGTAAAGGAGTGGGTATATGCAAAAGTATGTAATGGCACTGGATGCCGGCACAACCAGCAACCGCGCTATCCTGTTTAACGAACAGGGCGAGATTGCTTCCGTTGCGCAAAAAGAATTCACGCAGATTTTTCCGAAGCCCGG
>JAIKWF010000082.1 GCA_024685005.1 Lachnospiraceae bacterium | reverse complement strand
AATGAGCACTGTCGCGGTGGATTGGCAAAAAAAGAAGAAGTCTGAAAGGAACATACCTTCCAGACTTCCTTTTCTTATTAAAATAATGAGATGGTTTATGCTTTTTCATCCACCTCGCCGCCTATTATCTTGGCAATCCTGCGTTTTGGGGGGCAACCATATCAACCACAACATTAATGGTAGGAACGTTTGGTTTGTTGAACGACCCTCCAAATTTGGAGGGTCGTATTTGCTTCATGATCCGAAACTGTTTGTGATCCGCCGTGAGTCTGTATTGCCGGTAAAAGACGCTGCCACAGGTCCACATTTTTTCACCGGCTTTTTCTGGGCGTTCTTCATCCTCCGCGTATAGTATAACAGATTTAAGCCATGTTCGTCATGCTTATAATGCTTTCACCTGCACTTTGCGGGAAAGTCCCTTCCCTCGCAGCATGGCTCTGTAAGCTTTTACCTTCTTTTTCGGCACACGGATGATAACCTTCTTCCCCAGGCCCTTGAAGGCTTTATGGCTGATGTTCTTTGCTTTCAGTTTCTTGCTTTTGATCCTGATGATGCGAAGTCTTTTGGCTTTTTTAAAGGCGTTTGCACCGATCTTTTGCACCGTATCGGGGATCACGATCTTCTCTACGGTCTGATCATTTTTGAAGGCATTGGCCGCAATGGCCGTTACCTTGTATTCCACGCCCCCTGACCGGATCGTCTTGGGGATAGTCACTGTCTTTTGCTTCTTTCCGGGATTGCCGCTGTATGCCACCGTCCTGTTTTTCTCATCCGTACCGGTCACCTTATAGACAGTTCCGTCTTTGGTATCTGCGGTAATGCTCTCACCCACTTTGGGCAGCTGCGGGGCTTCCGGCGTCGGCTTCTTTTCTTCCGGAGCAGGCTTCTTATCTTCCTTTGGGGTTACTATATTCCCTCCGGGGGCAGGTTTATCCGTATCCTTATTCCCGGATCCTTCCCGGTCTTTGTTCTGATCATTGTCTTTATCTTTATCCTTATCTTTGTCCGTCCCCTCATCTCCACCGGACTTTTCCGCCCGGGTGATGCTGATCTGCACCTGTGTGGTCACATAGTCATCCCGATCTTCTCCCGTATATTCGGCAACGGCATCCACGCTTACCCCTGCAGTCAGCGGCAGGTCCACATCCGTCTGCCTCCAGGACCAGTTCTGCGGCAAGGCAACATCACCGACCCTGGTCACATCATAGGATACCTGATCCATCACCCTGGACGGCGTATGATCGGGCTGCGCTGCCTTCTCAATGATAAAGGCATAATCAAATTCTCCCTTATACGCGCCGGTCATTGTCACCCGTGCCTTATATTTTCCCACATGAACCGGAGCCTGCTCCTGCTCTTCGTAAACCGTGGGCAGGATCCCGTTGTAGCTGACGGAGTAATGCTCTTCGACTGCCAGCACCTCTCCGCTTTCACTGTCTGTCAGCTACAGCGCCTTGGGGGTACCGTCATAGGTAAAAATGGCATTGCCCGATACGGTATTGGCCGAAACACTGTTGGCAGAGACACTGTTTACAGAGACACTCTCCAGTCCCTTCCTGACGCGCACACGGCACAGATCACCCGACTGGGTCAGATAGCTGTCTGCATCGATATGCTCCGCCTTGGGCACGTAATTGGTAAAGTCTCCCGCATAGATCACCACATCGCAGGCCGGATCCCCGTTCTCGGTATTGTCATTGGTAAAGATCATATTTTCTATGGTGCCGGACTGCATCCGAAGAAAAGCATTTTTCACATATACGGATTCATTCCAGGACTCATGCGTGGAGGAGCATCCGCTGATGGTGATCTTGCTAAAGGCAGCCTCAGCCCCCAGTCCGTTTTTGGAAAAGGCGCCGTCGTGAACAATCCCGCCGCCGATGGAGCCGGAAACACAATTCTTGATTATGCTGTTTTCAACTGTCATATCGTCACAGTTATAAATACCTCCGCCGCCGGCGGTACCGATGCATCCGGAGATCAGCGAATCCCGAAGCACAAGCGTAGCCGGGAACAGGTCCACTGCAGCCGATTGATTAAAGATCCCTCCGCCCACGATGGATGCACCGCAGCCGTAAATCTCCAACCCCGCAGCAACACATGTCCCGTAGTTGCAGACAGCGCCGCCACCGATTGCCGCGGAGCAGAACTTCACCGTGGTATTTTCTATGGTTGCCGTCTTGCCGAAGGAATTATAGAAAAATCCGCCGTTCTGGGCACCGCAGCCATAGGCTCTGACATTTTTCAGGGTAACGGAGGCCCCTTCATTATCGATGGCTCCCCCCAGTCCGGCTCCGGCTGGTACCGCGCTCATATCCGTCGCCCGGCAATTGGCAAAGGCCACATTCTCCACAACAAGGTTTCATGTTTTATCCGTTGAAAATGCTGTATTGACCACGGCTCCCCCTAGACCGGTTACCGCAAAGCCGTTATACAGGATACTGCCTTTGATCTTAAACACCCCATCTGCAGCGGTGAGCATTTCCAGATCATCCAAATCGCGGACAGCGTCTTTTTGTTCGTCGCTCAAGTCTTCCGCCAAAGTCCAGCCGGCGTTGAAATAATGATATCGATCGGTCTTTGCACTGTTGATAATGGACAGATCTCCGCCGTTGAGAATATTGTTCTGATTCAAATTCAGAGAGTAACCGTTCAGATCAAACGTCAGATCTTCCGTGCTCGTCATAATGAAGCTGCTCAGCTCTGCATCTTTTTGCAGCACCAGAACATCCCCTTTAGTCGCCTCTTCAAAAGCTTTATTAACACTCACATACGTACTCCCCGTCGTGGTATTTTTAACCGTAGGCAGATCAATGGCATAGGCCCTGCTCCCCAAGGCAGCCAACGTGCCAAGGAAGGCCAGAAGGCCGCAAAGCATTCTGCCACAACAAGCGATTGCATGACTTCGTCTCTTTATCTCATGATCCATTATCTCTCAAAACCTCCTCGTTTCCTGTTCTTTTTTTCTGCCTGTTTCGCAGCGTTTATTTCACTTTCACCTTCTTGGAAAGGCCCTTTTTGCGGAACATCTTCTTGTAGTTCTTCGCCTTACCCTTCTTCACTTTAATGGTGGCTGCATTGCGCAGTCCCTTAAAGG
>JAIKWF010000008.1 GCA_024685005.1 Lachnospiraceae bacterium | reverse complement strand
GTTTTTTCTAACAAAATCCATTGCATTATCAAAGAGTGATAATAAACTACCAGTGATTTCCAGATCATCCAGAGCATCTTGGACAGAACCCGCTTTATCCAAACCATTCCATCTTGTACAAAACATTCTTGAATGATGAATATTCCATTGGTCAGCAAACAAAACACCTGCGTTTGTCATTTGTCCGTCTTCTTGCATTAATCTAAAGCTAATAAGATCTTCTTCAAAATCGTGATTACCAGGCAGTACATCAAGATATCTTTTTTTGAACGCTTCAAACGTCAGCTTATCACGAGTTATGTCGGAAACCATTGCATCATATGACGTTCCTGTGCTTTTTATAATAAATTCAGTTAGTTCAAATCCAGTAATCTCCTTCTTTACACTTCCAGTACGGTAATAATATCTTCCATGGAGATTTAAAGGTAATCGCGATTTTTTTACCTCAACTTGAATATACTTCTTTCTATCTTTTGACTTGAGATTCACATCACAAGTTATCCCAAATGCTGCAGTAATTTTATTTGGAATATCCTCTAATAGCTTCTTTTGTACCTTTGAATCTAATCCAATAACGTTGCCATTATCATCAACTCCTACCTAAAGCGCAAACTGTAATGTCATTATTGCGCTTTACTAGCCAACTACTTAACAACATGAGGGTATAACAAAAACACCCCAAGACTGTTGTCCTGAGGTGTTATAAGTCGTATATGATTGTCCAAAGACGTAATACGTTGTGAAACGATTATCTCTTTGAGAACTGAGGTGCACGTCTCGCTGCTTTGAGACCGTATTTCTTACGCTCTTTCATACGAGGATCACGGGTCAGGTAGCCTGCTTTCTTAAGTACAGGTCTGAACTCGTTATCAACGTTCAGAAGTGCTCTTGCGATTCCGTGTCTGATGGCACCTGCCTGTCCGGTGAATCCGCCGCCCTTTACGTTAACAAGGATGTCGAACTTGTCGCCGGTCTCAGTTGCTACCAGGGGCTGACGTACGATAACCTTCAGGGTCTCCATTCCGAAGTACTCATCGATCGGACGCTTGTTGATCACGATCTGTCCCTTACCGGGCTTTAAGTATACACGGGCAATGGATTTTTTACGTCTGCCTGTTCCATGATATGTATTTGCTGCTTTCGCCATTTTACTTATCTCCTTTCAGCCTTAAAAAGTCAGTACTTCGGGCTTCTGTGCTGCCTGCTCATGCTCAGGGCCTGCATATACATGAAGCTTCTTGTACATCTGTCTGCCTAAAGGTCCCTTGGGAAGCATACCCTTTACAGCCAGCTCAACAACCTTCTCAGGCTTCTTTGCCATCATCTCACGCAGGTTGGTCTCTTTCATACCGCCTACGTAATCAGAGTGATGATAGTACATCTTCTGATCAAGCTTCTTACCGGTAACCTTAACCTTCTCAGCGTTTACGATGACTACATAATCACCGGTATCAGCGTGAGGGGTAAAGATGGGCTTATTCTTTCCTCTTAAAACTTTTGCAACCTCGGAAGCAAGACGTCCGAGTGTCATATCCGTAGCATCCACCACATACCATTTTCTCTCAACGGTCTGCGGATTCGGCATAAATGTCTTCATACTGTTTCCTCCAAATTCATTCGGTGGTCTCTGTTTCAATCTGCCATAGCCTGTGCTATGGGAATCTCCTCTGGGAAGTGAATCGACTCCGACGGCTTCCGGTCTCCGGGGCATGGCTACCCTCTGCCGCCACAGTAAAACATTATATTACACACGCCCGCGCGTGTCAATATCATTTTTTCTCATCCGACAGCATTCCCAGCTTGAAATGCTTTCTGCAGATGGCGATATAGCTTTCGTTGCCGCCCATCATCACCTGCTGGCCGTCTCTTACGATCTTGCCGTCGCTGATCCGGGCATTGACCGCTGCCTTTCTTCCGCACCAGCAAACCGTCTTGATCTCTTCGATCTTGTCGGCGATCTCCATCAGTCGCTTGGAACCCGGGAAAAATTTGCTCTGGAAATCTGTACGCAGTCCGTAGCAGATCACCGGCACCTGGGCATAGTCCACAAGATCGGACAACCAGTCCACCTGCTCTGCATCCAGAAACTGGCATTCATCCACGATCACCGCATCGATATCATTTGCCTTTTCCCAATCTTTTCCGATCTCATCCATAAAATCTTCCACAAACCGGCATTCCGACTCCAGGCCGATCCGTGACTTGATCACCATCTCACCATCCCGGTTCTCCAGTCTGGGCTTTAAAAGAACGGCATTGCTGCCCCGTTCTATATAATTGTAATGTACCATCAGTGCGTTGGCGGTCTTGGAAGATCCCATTGCACCGTATCTGAAATATAATTTAGCCATGTTGTTTCCTCATTCGTATCTACGGATCTGCATCATTGTTTATCTGTATTGGTATATGCTGACCAACGTATTTCGATTCCTATGTTCCGTTTCATGTATCCTTATTTACATATCTGTGTTCCGCCAGCGTAAGACCGCAGGCCGGAGCTGTGGGTCCTGCCTGGTTCCTGTCGCAGGATAAAAGGATCTGCTCGATCGTTTCCGGTTCCGTTTTCCCTTTTCCCACTTCCATCAAAGTTCCCGCAATGATCCGTACCATGTGATACAAAAAGCCTTCTCCCGTAACATGAATCTCGATCATCTTCCCCCGGGATCCCTTTTCATCTGAGATTCCGTCATATCCGGAGATGTCTTTGCTCCTTAGGGCATCGGCGCTTTCAATATCACCGCCGTTTCCGCCTTTCGTGTAGCTCCCCGTCTCCCTGATCTCAATTCCGTTCACAGTGCGGACCGTGGACTGCACTTCCGGTTTATAAGTGGAAAATGCCGCAAAGTCCTTTGTTCCCACCAGATACGATGCAGCCTTCCGCATCCGCTCTGTATCCAGCGGAACGTAGGTAAAATAGCTGTACAGCCTTTTTGTCGGATCCGGAAACTGCGCATTCCAGATCCTGTATATGTAGGTTTTCCGGCAGGGGATCTTCCTTGGATGAAAATCTGCAGGGACCTGGCAGGATGATACGATCCTGATGTTCTCCGGCAGATAGGTGTTTAAGGCATAGGAAAATTTCTCAGCCGGCATTTTTGCCTCAGTGTCAAATACCGCCTTGTTGCAAAGGGCATGTACCCCCGCATCGGTGCGGCTGGCGCCGATGATCTCCGCCTCTTTCCCCAAAAGCTGACCCAGGGCATTTTTCAGTTCCCCTTCGATGGTCCGGCCTCCGGGCTGGATCTGCCAGCCGTTATAATCAGTGCCGTCATAGGCCACTGTCAACAGTACTCTTTTTTTCTCCAAGCTCTTCCCTTTCGTTTGCGCCGTTTGCGCCGCTGTGTCCGGCATTTCTTCCCCCGGCCGGCTTTACGCCTCGCAGGCAGTCTCCGGATCCGAAAACATGCCGCAGCAGATTTACAGCAGTTTCCCTGCCAATACGATCATCGTGATATAAGCGATCAGGATCAGATATGCCACGGTATCGCGCATAGCGTAGCGCAGGGGTTTCATCTTTGTCCGACCTTCGCCTCCCTGGTAGCATCTGGCTTCCATGGCCATAGCCAGATCACCGGCCCGCCTGAAAGCTGCCAGAAACAGAGGTACTAAGATCGGCACCATGGATCTGACTCTGTGAAAAACATTGCCGCTTTCAAAGTCCGCTCCTCTTGCCGCCTGGGCTTTCATGATCTTATCCGTCTCCTCCAAAAGGATCGGGATAAAGCGAAGGGCGATGGACATCATCATGGCCACCTCATGCACCGGCGCCCCGATCTTTGTCAAAGGCCACAGCAGCTTTTCCATGGCATCGGTCAGCTGCGTCGGCGTTGTAGTCAGGGTCATAAGCGAAGATCCCAGGATCAGCATCACAAGACGAAATGCCATGTAAACTGCGGCCTCCACTCCTTCCTTCGTAATCTTCAAAATGCCGTAAGTAAAGATTACTTTTCCCGGCATGAAAAACAGATTCATAGCGGCGGTAAACAGCATCAGGATCACGACTGCCTTCAGTCCCCGTACAATGTAATGAAACGGTACTTTGGAGAGGATGATGCAGACTGCCAGAAATACGCCCGCCACCGCAAAGGTCTGAGGCGACCTGTACAGGAACAGGGAAATGATATATAAAATTGTAGCTACCAGCTTAACCCGGGGATCCAGCCTGTGAAGCACTGAATCCGTCTGGTAATACTGGCCTATGGTGATCTCTCGAATCATATTTACTCTTTCTTTTTCCGATCGTTCCGTACCATGCACCTTGTTTCAGGATGCAGGTCCGGTTTCTCTCTTTTCGTATTTGCCGGCAAAAACGCAGCCGTCCTTTGTCAGCCACCTGTCAGGGCAAGGATCGCATCTGCTGCTTCCTTTATGGTAGTAACGCCCTCCGGCAGTCCAAAGCCTTCCTTGTTCAGATCCCTGACAATATAAGTCACCTCAGGTACCGCAAGGCCGGCCTCTTCCAGCTCGCTTACATGAGTAAAGATCTCTCCCGGACTGCCGTCCAGCATAACACTTCCTTTGTTCATGACCACGATCCTGTCCACATAATTGGCCACATCTTCCATGCTGTGGGATACCAGGATCACCGTCATACCGGTTTCTTTTTGCATCTGCTTGATCAGATCCAGGATCTCATCCCGGCCCTTCGGATCCAGGCCCGCAGTGGGCTCATCCAGGATCATCACATCCGGCTTCATGGCCAAAACTCCCGCAATGGCCACCCTTCGCTTTTGTCCTCCTGACAGATCGAAGGGTGATACATAAAAGGAATCGTCGTCAAATCCCACTTTTTTCAGGGCTTCGTAGGCCCGAAGCTCCACTTCTTTCTGATCCAGACCGAGATTCTTCGGGCCAAAGCAAACGTCGGTAAAAACATCCACTTCAAACAGCTGATGCTCCGGATACTGGAACACCAGCCCCACGCGGCTTCGCAGCTTTTTCAGATCGTAATCTTTATCAAAAATATCCTCACCGTCAATATAGACCGTACCTTCCGTGGGTTTCAGCAAACCGTTCAAATGCTGGATCAGGGAAGATTTCCCCGAACCGGTATGTCCGATCAGCCCAACAAACTGTCCTTTGGGGATCGTCAGTGAAACATCGGAAAGGGCTTTTACCGCCATGGCCGTGCCCGATTCATACTCATGGCTCAGATGGTCTATGATGATGGCGTGCTTTTGGTCTGTTTCGCCTTCCGGGGAGAGTGGCTTTTCCGGGCTATTGGCTTTTCCCGGCCGTCCGGCTTTTCCGCTCCGGTTCATTGGCAGCTTTTTCAGCTCCTCTACCAACTCTTTCCGGGAAAGGATCCCATCAGGCAGGGGAAGACCCGCTTTTTTCAGCCGATCAGCCAAAAGCGTGGACTGGGGCACGGAAAGCCGGAGTTTTTGCAACTCTTCCACTCTGGAAAAAACTTCCTTCGGCGTTCCTTCCATCACAACTTTTCCATGATCCATAACATAGACGTGATCTGCATGGATCACTTCTTCCATGTAGTGGGTGATCAGCATCACCGTGATACCTTCCACATCGTTCAGGGCTCTTGCCGCCCGGATCACTTCTCTGCGTCCGCCGGGATCCAGCATGGCGGTGGGTTCATCCAACACGATGCATTTGGGATGCATCGCCAGCACTCCCGCAATGGACACTCTCTGCTTTTGTCCGCCGGAGAGTCTGTTGGGGGATTTTTTTCTGTATTCATACATGCCGACAGCCTTCAGGCTTTCTTCCATCCGCTGCCAGATCTCCTCTGTGGGAACACCCAGGTTCTCCGGGCCAAAGCCCACATCCTCTTCCACTACCTGGGCAATGATCTGGTTGTCAGGATTCTGGAACACCATTCCCGTGGTCTGCCTGATCTTCATCAGCTTGTCTTCTTCTTTTGTATCCATGCCATCTACCAGAACGGTACCTTCCGACGGATACAGAATGGCATTCAAATGCTTGGCAAGTGTGGACTTGCCGGAACCGTTATGGCCCAAAATGGCAATAAAGTCTCCCGGCGCCACCTGAAGGCTGACCTTGTCCACTGCTGTGGTGATCCCTGTCACATTGCCTTCCTCATCGCGCCTGAAGTATTCATGCACCATATTTTTGATATCAAACATCTTCACAAAAATGTTCCTGCTCTTTCCCATCAGTCTTTGCCGTTCACATACAGAGTCAGTATAGCACACCCATCCCTGCCTTACAATTCCTTTTCATCCTGCAGACAAAGATCGGCATTTTATCCCGCAAACAAACATCGGCGGCCCTTTCGGCCGCCGATGCAACATACTGAAACCTTTTATTTCACAGTAATCTTTACCGTTACTTTTTTGGATACTTTCTTCTTTGTGTTCTTATCCTTGTAGGACACCTGTACTTTTACCTTGTAGGTGCCTTTTTTCAGATTCTTCTTTAAGGTGATCACACCTTTGTTATTGATCTTGAAGTTCTTCTTCTGTTTTGCAGATACGATCTTATAGGTTACCTTGCCTTTTGCATCATTTACGGTAATGGCACCTTTGATCTTCTTGCCCTTTTTGCCCTTTACGGTCTTATCCACAACACTGACAGCAGGCTTCTGCTCAGGAGTAACTTCCTGTTTGGGCTCCTCTTTCTTGGGATCCTCTACAGCAGGAGTCTTAGGTGCGGGATCCGCAGTTTTGGGATCTGCCGGCTTCGGATCCGGATCTTCAGGCGCGGGCTTTTCTACTTCCTTAGCTTTCTCAGCGGTAAACTCATACTCGCATTCGCATCTGTTCTGCTCCTCACTCAGCCACCACTTCACGGATTCGCCGTTCATTACAAAAGCATCCACGTTGCCAAAACAGCAGTGATCATAATCAAGGTCAGAGCCTTTGAAATAAACACCTACGTTTACTGTGTATTCTTCCCCTTCTTCCAATGTGAAGTCCTTAGGTTTTGCGGAATTGTACACGGGGTCCTCTTCGCCTTTTTTAAACAGATATGTATGTACACTCATCTGATAGCCTTTGGTACATGTTGCCGTAAACTGAGGATCAAATTTTCCTGCTGCATTCCATCCCTCTTTTCCCGTAACTGTGATCACGCCGGGCTTTACCTCGCCGGGAAGATAGCAGATGCTGTCTGTAGCGGAGTAGTAATTGAAGGTCTCTATTATAATAAGAGAGTTTTTGTCCACCCCAAAATCATAGGTATAGTCACCGGGATTCTCCCCATCCACATCATCATACACCAGTTTGTTAAACTTCACGCTGTCAACATCACCGATATAATAATCGCTGGCTTTTCCGATCCGAAGAGAAATCACTCTTCTATAAACCTTTCCTTTTTCAAGTGTTACGGATTTCGGATCTTCAGAGCTGCTGAGTACTTCCCCTTTTTCATTCTGCAAAGCAGCGAACACAGCCAGATTCTTTACTTTACTGGATGTTGCGCTATACTTTGAGGCGTCGAAAACCTCTCCGACCTTATAGGAAGCAGGGCCTGTGATGGTAACATCTCCGAGATCAAGATTCTC
>JAIKWF010000026.1 GCA_024685005.1 Lachnospiraceae bacterium | reverse complement strand
TTTTCTTCTGGCTTTGACGCCGGCCTCGGAGATCTGCTGAAATACCGATTGTGGAAGGATTGTTTGCTCAGCGTCGCAGAGTATCTGCTTTGCCTTGTGGCAGGCTTCGTGGGTGAATGCCTGTTTAAGGCGTGCAAAAAGTACTATCAAAGGTTTGGAGAAGGGGGCGCACATCATGGGGAAGAAAGGTAGAGAGAAATGGCTGCGATACAGTATAACAGCGCTTGCATGCGGATTGGATCTGGGCATTTTTGTATTGATAACCTGCTTCCACCGGTTTCCGGATATTGCGCAGCTGGTCATTCGGAAAAATAAGCCTCTGATCACTCGGTTAGCCTATGAAGATTTTTCATATGATACGAGTCTGGTTTTGTTTGGGATTCTTTCGGCGGTTTTTGTTGGGGGACGGCTTTGGCACGCTATCAAAGAGGGCAGCAAAAACAGCCTTGAACTGTGGGAGTCGTATCCTGTCACCAGGAAGAAGCGGATCATGGAAGAGATCAAAAATGCGCTGTCTTTGCCCCTGGCTGTAGGCCTGATCTCTGTCATCGGCAGCACGATCATAGAAACGGTGCATGGTTATCTGGCGGCAAAACCCTTTGCCGGGCAGGGGATTGAAACCTTGTTGATGGATCCCTGTTTTGTTGCAACAATGCTTTTATCTGTGCTATACTGCAGTATCCTTATGATGATCGCATTGCTTGTTGAGATCGTTATGACAAATCGTCTGATCAGCTTTCTTACGGGCGCAGTCCTGTTTTTGGCTGCGAATATCCTGTGTTGGAGCAAAGATGCATTTCCGGTGCCGTCTGCCATAGTAAAAGAGGGCGTCTCTTATTTTGAAATACCCCATTTGATGCCTTTTCCTACGACGGTTTACATGACTTTTTGTGCGGGGATTATTTTTCTGTTGTACATAGTTTGTGTAAAAGCCTATGAAAAAAGAGAATTATCGGCAAATGGCCTGTTTTACTTCTCTTCATTGAAGGATATCTTTCTTGTGCTGATCGCTTTACTGGTTCTGGCCGCAGGAGGCTTCTTTGGCGCATTTGGTTCCCGGGGTAATCCGGGGTCAGCATATGTGTGGGTAGCTGCTGAAGTTTCCGCGCTTTTGATCCTTGCAAATTTTCTGTCAGAGTCCCCTGACAGGCGAAGGCATTGGAAAAGACTTGTACTGTCTACCGGACGTATCATGCTGCTGTTTGCGGCTGCAACATGCGGCATTATAACAGTGACGGCCGGTGAATCCAACCTTATCTTTACCGGACAAACTGAAGCAGAAAACGACTATAATCCTTACTGCGAAGAAACCGAATACGGTAGTATGAGATGCGAGCTTGAAAGATATTATGATATGGATGAGATCCCGGTAATGTTGTCGGGAATTACGGAAGATCTGGTGATCAGGCAGAGCAAGCGCTTCGGAACAGCCTTTTGCGAAAAATGGGATGAATGGAACTGCGTAAATGTGTTCCAATATAACGAACAGCTGAATTGTATGGATTCTTATGTTGTATGGAGTATGGATTCGGTGGATGAGATCATTGCTTTTATTGATACGGATTTACAACCGGCAGAACACTGACAGGAAAGGAGAATGGCATGTTTGAGACAATGTATTATCAGGTGGAGAGCATAGACGGCGACTATGCGAATCTGAAGCGGACGGACGTGGAGACGGATGAGCCAAAGCTTGTGGCAAGAGCGCTTCTTCCCGCCGAAATCGCGGAAGGCACAAAGCTTGTTTATGAGATGATGCAATACAAAATCCAGCAATAATGCGGCGTAAAAGCGACGAAAACGAAAACCAAAAGAAATACCGGAGCGAGGGCTCCGGCCTTTCTTTCTGCTTATATGCATTGGAAACAGGTCCCGGGTATGCGGGGCCGGGCCTACATATGCATCAGGGTTGCTGCTTCTTCCAGCGTATCGCGGATCTTGATGTGCTGCGGGCAGGCTGCTTCGCAGGCACCGCATTTAATGCATTCGTTGGCACGCTTCTTGCCGGGATTGATCACACTGAACTGCTCTTCATGGAGAGCGCGCTCCACATTGTTGTAGAGCCGGATCACGTTCAGGCAGGAGAAGGTGCCGGAGATACCGATGTTCATGGGGCAAACCTTGGCACAATAATTACAGCTGGTGCAGGGAACGATGGGGATGGCTTCCAGCGCTTTTCTGGCCTTTGTCATCACTTCCTGCTCCGCGTCGTCAAGCTTTTTGAAATCTCGCATGAAGGAAAGGTTGTCTTCCATCTGTTCCACATTGCTCATGCCGGATAGTACTGCGATGACGCCGTCAAGACTTGCGGCAAAACGGATGGCCCAGGAGGCATAGGACGCATTGGGATTGGCTTCCTTCAGGATTTTTGCCACACTTTCCGGCGGTGCGGCTAAGAGTCCGCCTTTTACCGGCTCCATGATCACAACGGGTTTGTTGTGTTTCCTGGCTACTTCATAGACTTTGCGGGACTGGACCTCAATATTCTCCCAGTCTCCGTAGTTGATCTGGAGCTGCACAAACTCAGCCTCCGGATGAGCGGTCAGGATTTCCTCCAGTTCCTCCGGTGTGGAGTGGAAGGAAAATCCCACATGCCGGATCTTGCCGGCGGCTTTCATTTCAAAGGCAAAGGTCCACATATCGAATTCGTCAAAGGCCTTTGTCCGGCCCTGTCCGAGGTTGTGGAGCAGGTAATAATCAAAATATCCGGCACCGGTCCTCTGCAGAGAGGTTTCAAACTGGGCGATGGCATCTTCCCGGGTTTTGCATCCGGCCCAGGCAGCATTTTTGGTAGCTACGGTATAGCTGTCTCTGGGGTAACGTTCTACAAGTGCCTGTCGCATGGCGTCCTCGCTGCCGGGATAGATCCATGCGGTATCAAAATAGGTGCATCCCGCTTCCATGAACAGATCTACCATCTTTTTGGTCTGCTCGATATCGATCACATCATCTGAGCCTTCGATCCGCGGAAGCCGCATCAGTCCGAATCCGAGTTTCTTTGTGTCTTCTCCCAAATATTTTTCAGCCATGTAGTTTTCCTTTCTTTTCCTGATATTATGGCATCGGTCATGTCGGCTCTGCTGCCGTATAAATATGACGATAGCCTTATTAGACATTATAATAGCATGAACCGGCACCCGGCACTAACCAATAAATGCTTTTAATTATCCGTTTTTTTGCTTTTTGTAATGTTGCGTTTTGTAATGTTTGACAGCAGTACGGTTTTATGATACCGTTTAGAGTGATCGGAGCAAAAACGAGTATCCGGTCATCAGATAATATAACAGAAAAAGGTTAGCAAAAATGCATTGGATTAATGTCAACAAACAACTGAAAAAAGGTGCAATTGATTCCTTCTAGGGGGATAGTGCGCTCTTTTTTCGACATTTCCGATTCATAAGCTGCGTCACTGTCTCCTGATTTCTTGGTTACATTTTAAAAGAAAGAAGGAGTATTTTTATGTCTGAATTTAATATTAAAAAACAAATCCGGGCGCTGTATGCAAGTGCCATGATCGGCAATCTGACGGTTACGGGAGCCTGGGTCGTACTTTTATCTGTAAGAGGTTTTTCTCTTTGGCAGATCGGTATTGCGGAAACCGTGTTTCATATTACAAGCCTGATCTTTGAGATCCCGTCGGGATTGATGGCGGATTTGTATGGGCGAAAAAAGACGCTGCTGCTCAGCAGTCTGTCAGCTTTTGTCGCATCCCTGGTGATGGTTTTTTCCGTAAATCTCTCCCAGGTTTGCCTGTCCATAGCCATCCACGCCCTCAGCTACAATTTTGCTTCGGGCTCCGGAGACGCGCTGGCCTATGATTCACTGAAAAAGGTGGGGCAGGAAGGTACCTACGAAAAATATGCATCCAACCAGTCGGTGCTCTACCGCATCACAGGCGGGATTTCCACACTGTGTGCGGGGCTGGCTCTTTTGATGGGCTATAAAGCAGCTTATCTGCTCAGCGCCCTGTCCCATGTGATCGCCTTTTTGGTGACACTGCTTTTGCTGGAAGTTGAAACCGGGGCTGAGCCGGAAGAGCAAAAAAACGGATTTTTCCGGGGGCTGGTTCGGTATTTTGCCGACAGTCTGGGCTTTTTGAAAGAGCATCCCAAGGCAACGGCCTTGATGTTTTTAAATTCCTTTGTGGGGGCGGTGGATATATTGCTGCTGTTTTTCCTGCAAAGTAAGTTAAAAACCGCGGGTCTGTCGGATATGCTGCTGGGCCCTGCGCTGTTCTTCATGGAGCTTGGGGGCGTGGTCGGTTCCAGGCTGATCCTGAAGGCGGAAAAATGTAAGTATGTACAGGTCTTTGTGATTTGCTGCATCGGCGTTTTTTCAGGGGTTCTCTTAGAACACACGGGAGCGGCGCTTTTTATGGTGGCAGGCGGTTTTATTTCCGCCATGGCCGATGATGCCATACAGATCCGCAGCGACAGAAAGTTGCAGGATATGTTCCCCTCGGAGCAGCGGGCGACCCTGATCTCAATCTCATCCTTTACCTTTTCAGTGATCATGATCCTTTTATCCCCCCTTGCGGGATGGTTCTTTGAACGCTGGTAAAGGAATGGTGCCCTGTGAGAATATGAGGAAAGTGTGAAAAATATGGAAATCACAGGGCCATCGTGCTATAATTACTTAGTTTTGCGGAAAATACGAACGTGAAGTGTCTTTTACAAAGACGAAGAATGAAAAAAGCAGGACATGGGTATGGTATATGAAATGAAAGGCAGAATACGATTCAGTGAGACGGGAAGGGATTCACATCTGACTCTTCCCGGTCTGCTGAATTATTTTCAGGACTGTTCGGCCATGCAGTCGGAAGATGCCGGTATCGGTGTGGATTATCTGGCGCAGAACCGGATCGTCTGGGTCCTGAGTTTTTGGCAGGTGGATATCAACAGATATCCCAGAATCGGTGATCAGGTGCGGGTCTGCACGGTGCCCTATGAGTTTAAGGGGGCGCTGGGAAGCCGTAACTACAGCATGGAAACGGAGACGGGAGAAACACTGGCAGTGGCCAATACCCTGTATACCCTGCTGCATCTGGATAAACATGTGCCCGTCAGACCTGATGAGAATATGATCGCAGGCTATCCCTTGGGGGAAAAGCTGAACATGGAGTATCTTTCCCGGAAGATCTCTTTTACGGGGGAGGCCATGGAGTGTGACCCTATCACTATCAGCCAGCATCATATCGACACCAATGATCATGTGAATAATGTGCAATATGTATCCATGGCGGCGGATCTGCTTCCCCGGGAAGTGAAAGTAAACCGCATTCTGGCCAGCTACCATATTTCGGCGGTCCTGGGAGATGTGCTGTATCCGGTGATCTACCGGGGGGATGAAAGCTATGGTGTGGACCTGCGAAATGCGGAAGGAAAAAGCTTTTGCAAAGTGCTGTTCCGCTTTGGGTGAAAGGCGTTAAAAATGGAGATCGGAAAATATAATACCCTGGTAATGGTGCAGAAAGAGGAGTTTGGCGTCTATCTTTCCGAAACCATGTCAGGGGACAAGGAAAAGGTATTGTTACCGAAAAAATGGGTGCCCGGTGATATGGAAATCGGGGATCCTGTTAGTGTGTTTGTATATAAGGACTCCCAGGACAGGCCCGTGGCTACCACTATGAAGCCGGCGCTGACCCTTTCGGAAATGGCAAAGCTTAAGGTTACGGATGTAACAAAGATCGGTGCCTTTCTTGACTGGGGTCTGGAAAAAGATCTGTTCTTGCCTTTTCGCGAGCAGACCTTCCGGGTTAAGAAAAATGATGAGGTACCGGTGGCACTGTATCTGGACAAATCCGAAAGACTCTGCGCTACCATGAAGCTGTATCCCTATCTGAGTCTTCGCACGCCCTACAGCGTGGGAGATGAAGTGGAAGGATATCTTTATGAAGTCAGCCCGAATTTCGGAGCTTTTGTGGCAGTGGACGATAAATATTCGGCTCTGATCCCCAAAAGAGAGGTTCCCTCTGAGGGACTGCAGCCGGGAATGCGCATCAAAGCCAGAGTCAGCAGGATCCACGAAGACGGAAAGATGGATCTGGACCTTCGGAAAAAAGCATATCTGCAGATGGAAGAGGACAGCGACAGACTGCTTTCCCTGATCCGGGAAAACGGCGGGAAGCTTTCCGTACATGATAAATCCAGCCCGGAGCAGATCCGAAGCGTTACCGGAATGAGTAAAAATGAGTTTAAGCGTGCGGTGGGCAGACTGTATAAGCAGCGCAGGATCAGACTGCTGGAAGACGGCATCGCAGAGGAAACGGTATGACAGAATTTCAGGTATTGGGGATCACGCTGACGGACCACAGCGTGCGGGAAGCCATGCGAAAAGTAGAGGTTTACCTTCACGACGAAAAAGTCAGTACGATCTGCTATATCACATCCAGTGGCCTTCTGACAGCGGAAAGCTCCAAGGAGACCAGAGATTTTTTGGAAAATATGAATCTGACCATAGCTGCCGACGCGGAAGTCCTGAAAGTGGCCAAAGTACAGACCAGAGCCCGGTTCCGGGAGACAAAGCAAAATGAATTTTTGCGGCAGTTTCTCCACAGGATCACCAGGGAAGGCGGCGGGATCTGCCTTTTATGTGAGAAAAAAGAAGAGCTGGAGAAGCTGGAAAACGGCCTTTGCAGCTATACTCCCAATCTGAACATAACGGGAAGATTTGCCCTTTCGGAATATCCCCAGAATGAGGACTCCATGATCAACGAGATCAATGTCCTTGCACCGAAGTATCTGATCTCCAATCTGGAAAGCCCGGTTCGGGAGGCCTTTTTTTCGGAGCATCATATGAAAATGCATGCGGAGATCTGGCTGATCTTAAAGCATGATATGGTGATCGAAAACCGGTCGCCGAAACTGTGGGAGAGGCTGCGTTCCCGGTTTGCGGGAAAGGCGCTTCGCAGGAGTGTGGACCAGTACGTAAAAGAGGAGCAGCACAGAAAAGAAGAATTGTTGAAATTTGATACCCAGCCCATTGATACGGAGCAGATCGAACGGGAACTTGCAAAAAACCGTGAAAAAGGTTGAAAAATGCACAAAGAAACCGATGATTTTGGTGGATTTTTTTGAATCGATGGTTTAAAATATCTATTGGAATGTGCATAAAGTAAAGGAATATCATATTTTGTTTGTGCACAATTCCCAAAGAGAAGGGCTTCGCATCAGTAAGGAGAAGGGGTATGATTTCAAATCAGATTTTGCAATCGACGCTGGACGGGCTTAAAGCCATCTCACGCGTGGATTTTGCGGTGATCGATACCGACGGCAATGAGGTGGTGTCCACCACTTTGCTGACAGGCGGCTATCAGGCCGGCGTGGTTGATTTTGTCAGATCTGCCGCAGACAGTCAGGAGGTTGCCAAATACCAGTATTTCAAGATTTACGATGAATCCACGGTGGAATATGTGCTCATCGCCATCGGTTCCGGCGAAGATGTATATATGATCGGCAAGATGGCCTGCTTTCAGATTCAGAATCTGATGGTGGCTTATAAGGAAAGGTTTGATAAGGACAACTTTATCAAGAATCTTTTGCTGGACAATCTGCTTTTGGTGGATATCTATTCCAGGTCCAAGAAACTTCGGATCAAGATGGAAGCAAGACGCTGCGTTATGATCGCGGAAGCTTCCGATAAAAAAGAAAGCAACACCGTAGAAGCCGTGAAGGAATTCATCAAGGCTTCCACCGGTGATTTTGTTACTGCGGTTGATGAAAGCAGTGTGATCATCGTCAGAGAATTGGGCGACGGTGATGAAAAGGAAGAGATGGACAAACTGGCGGAAGCCATTATCGCCGGATTGGAGAAGGCCGGAGCGGCCAAAATCCATATCGCATACGGAACGGTGGTAGGCGAGCTTAGGGAAGTGAGCCGGTCTTACAAAGAAGCGAAGATGGCCATTGATGTGGGCAAGATCTTTTTCGAAGACCGCAAGCTGATCTCTTATGCAACACTGGGAATCGGAAGACTGATCTATCAGCTGCCCATGCCCCTTTGCAAAATGTTCATCCGGGAGATCTTCGGAGAAAGCGTGCCGGAGGACTTTGATGAGGAGACGCAGGTCACCATCAATAAGTTTTTTGAAAACAGCCTGAACGTGTCGGAGACTTCCAGACAGCTGTTCATCCACAGGAACACCCTGGTTTACAGGCTGGATAAATTGCAGAAAAGTACCGGACTGGACCTGCGGGTCTTTGAAGATGCCATAACCTTCAAGATCGCCATGATGGTGGTGCGGTACATGAAGTATATGGAAACCATAGAGTATTAATACTTAAAGGAGAGAAAAATGATTACCTTGGAGCATGTGAGCAAAACATATTCCACGGGTGCACCGGCGCTGAATGATGTCAGTCTTCACATCGAACCCGGCGAATTCGTGTTCATCGTGGGAGACAGCGGATCAGGAAAATCCACGCTGATCAAACTGCTTTTGCGTGAGCTGATGCCTACTTCCGGCAGTATTACCGTAAACGGCATTAACGTGGCAGCTTTAAAGCACCGCGAGATCCCCATGTATCGGAGAAAACTGGGGGTAGTATTCCAGGATTTCCGTCTGCTGAAAGACAGAAATGTGTACGAGAATGTGGCGTTTGCCCAGAGGATCATTCAGACCCCCGGCAGGGAGATCAAGAAAAACGTTCCTTCCATACTTTCCACGGTAGGACTTGCGGGCAAATACAAAGCGCGTCCCAAACAGCTTTCCGGTGGTGAGCAGCAGAGAGTGGCTCTTGCAAGAGCCCTTGTGAACAATCCGCCAATCCTTCTGGCAGACGAGCCTACGGGTAATCTGGATCCCAATAATTCCTGGGAGATCATGAAGCTTTTTGAAGAGATCAATGAAGCGGGAACCACAGTGGTTGTGGTTACGCACAACAGAGAGATCGTAAATGCTATGAGAAAACGGGTTATCGCCATGAATAAAGGCGTGATCGTCAGTGATCAGAAGGAAGGAACTTACGTCGATGAAATTTAGTACATTTTTCTATACGTTGAAACAGGGGTTTGTGAGCATCTTCAGGAATAAATGGTATTCCCTTGCTTCGGTGGCTACCATTTCAGCCTGCCTGCTTTTGTTCGGGGTGTTTTATTCCGTAGTTGCCAATTTTCAGTACATTGTAAAGATGGCCCAGGAAGGCGTATCCGTAACGGTGTTCTTTGATGAAGGTCTTTCCGATGACAGGATCGCCGAGATCGGAGATATCATTACCAAGCGTCCTGAGGTGGCCAGAATTAATTTCGTATCTGCGGATGAAGCCTGGGAAAGCTTCAAAGACGAGTATCTTGGCGAGTACGCAGACGGCTTCGGGGATGACAACCCCATTGCGGATTCCGCTAACTATGAAGTATATCTGAAGGACGTGTCCAAACAGGAGGAACTGGTTAAATATTTAAAAGGTGTGGACGGTGTCAGGGAAGTGAACCATTCCGACATTACGGCCAATACCCTTTCCGGTATGAATAAGCTGATCAGCTATGTATCCCTGGCGGTCATCGGAATTCTTTTGGCAGTATCCATTTTCCTGATCAGCAATACGGTTACCATCGGTATCTCTGTTCGTAAGGAAGAGATCAATATTATGAAATACATCGGTGCCACGGACTTTTTCGTGCGTGCCCCCTTTGTCTTTGAGGGTATCCTCATTGGCATCATCGGCTGTCTGCCGCCGTTGGTAGCTATTTATTTTGTATATCAGCATGTGATCGATTATCTGTCTACCAGATTCACCATGCTGTCCCAGCTGTTGAAGTTCCTGACGGTCTCCCAGATTTTTCAGGTGCTTTTGCCGGTTTCCCTTGCCATTGGTATCGGGATCGGTTTTATCGGAAGTTTTTCCACAGTAAGAAAGCATATTCGGGTGTGATATGAAAAACAAAGTGATGAGGGCGATAAAACAAAATATAGCGTTGCTTTTGACCTGTACGCTGGTGATGGGGACGACAGGAGTAGCTCTGGCGGATCCGGAAACGGAGATCGATATCAACAATCCGCCGCCCTCCGAGTCGGCAGAACCGGAATCGGAGCCCCAGATCGTGGAGGAACGGCAGGATCAGACCCAGGACGGCACAACTGCCCAGCCCAGGATCTCCGCTGCTCTGGATGCAGCCAACAAAGCCGTAGCCGCCGGTAATCAGGCGGTGGATCAGGCGAAAAACGAGAAGACGCAGATGGAAAACAGTCTCCAGAAGGCGGAAGAGACGAAAAAGAGTCTCATCAAGGACAGGGAACAGCTGAATGCGGCTGTGTTCAATCTGGACTCCCAGATGCAGGATGTGACCATTAATCTGAGTGAAGTGGAGGATCTTCTGAGCCGGAAGGAACAGGAGCTTTCCGAAACCACTGCCCGTCTCATCCAGGCAAGAGCTGATGCAACGGATCAGTATGAGGAAATGAAGATCCGTATTAAGTATATGTATGAAAAAGGAACGGCAGACTTTGTGCAGATCCTGCTTGGGGCCGGTTCCTTTGCGGAAATGCTGAATAAGGCGGAGTATATCGAGCAGATCTCATCCTATGACCGTACCATGCTGGAGCAGTACGAACAGACCAAAAAGGATATGGCAGATCTGGAAGATGTGCTCAGTACCCAGCAGGAGGTGCTGGAGCAGACAAAGGCGGAAGTAGAGAGCAAACGCAGCGAGATGGAAACACTCATCAATGAAAAATCCGCCGAGATCATTCAGTACAATAAGGATATCAAGAATAAGGAAGAAGCCATTGCCGAGTATGAGGCGATGATCGTTGAGCAGGATACCACCATCAAAGAGCTGGAAAAAGCAGCTGATGCAGCCAGAAAGAGACAGATGGCGGCAGTTGCGGCTGAAAGCGGTATGTCTGTATCCGGCAACTACGTGGTAAGTTTCGGAGGCGGACAGTTCTGCTGGCCGGCACCCGCATATACCAGAATATCCGATGATTACGGCATGCGGATCCATCCCATTTTAGGCATCCAGAAGTTTCATAACGGAGTGGATATGGCGGCGCCTTCCGGTTCGCCAATTCTTGCTGCAGCGGACGGATATGTGGTGGCTGCTGCATACAGCGGATCCATGGGGAACTATGTTATGATCGACCATGGCAGCGGGGTCTACACCATTTACATGCATGCTTCAGCCCTTTATGTATCGGCGAATCAAAGCGTAAAGAAGGGGGACACCATTGCAGCGGTGGGATCCACCGGCAGATCGACGGGAGCGCACTTGCATTTTTCGGTGCGTGTGAACGGACAATATGTCAGCCCCTGGCAATATCTGTAACAGAGTGGGAAAGGACGTAAAGAAACGTGGAAGAGTATCAAGGCGGTTCGCCATTTGATCAAAATAACAGTCAGTACAGGCCTTTGGCGGGAGAGACGGTGGAAGCGGAGAGCATGACACAAACCGCTGCGCCCGCTCCGAAAAAGGTCAGCCGGCTGCGCTGGCTTCTGATCGGCATTTTTGTCGGCACCATGACATCTCTTATTGTAGTCATCGCCATGCTGGTGTTTCATCCCGGCATTCAGCTGACCCTGACCAATGCACTGATCAGTAAAAGCAAGGGAACGGTTTTAAACCGGGAAGCACAGGATAAGGTCGATCTTATTGAAGATACCATAGAGCAGTACTACCTGGAGGATGTGGATGAAGAGACCTTAAGAGACGGTCTGTACGACGGTCTGGTAAAGGCTACCGGGGACAAATATGCGGATTACTACAATGAGAAGGATCTGCAGGATGTCACCGAAAAGAACTCCGGAATTTTTTACGGCATCGGTGCTTATGTGACCATTGATGCGGATACGGAATATCCCAAGCTGTCCGGCATCATGGAAGGGACACCTGCCGAGGCGGCTGGACTGAAGGCCGAAGATATCGTGGTGAAAGTGAACGGCCAGGACGTAGGCGGAATGGAGCTTACGGATGCGGTTGCTCTGATCAAGGGCCCCCAGGGAACGAAGGTTACACTGACCATCCTTCGGGCCGGAGAGAAGGATTACAGAGAGATCGAAGTGACCCGGGATAAGGTAGAATCCCCCACAGTCACCTATGAAAAATTGGAGGATGGCATTGCCTATATCCGGATCATGCAATTTGACACCGTAACCACCAATCAGTTTGCGGAAAAACTCCAGCAGGCCAGAGATGATGGTATGAAGGGCCTGATTTTGGATCTTCGTTCCAACCCCGGCGGTATGGTTGAAAGCGTGGTGGAAATCGCCAGAATGATGCTGCCGAAGGGACTGATCGTTTATACCGAGGATAAGTACGGCAATAAAAAGGAATATAAATGCGACGGCGAAAATGAACTGGAAGTTCCCATGACAGTCCTGATCAATGAGAACAGTGCCTCTGCGTCGGAGATCCTGGCCGGAGCCATCAAGGATTACGGCATCGGAACCCTGGTGGGCAAAACCACCTACGGAAAAGGGATCGTACAGAAGGTATTCAGACTGACGGACGGAACTGCTCTGAAGCTGACCATCAGCCATTATTACTCTCCCAAGGGTAATGATATTCACGAAGTGGGGATCAAACCGGATCAGGAAGTAGAGCTGGATGCGGAAAAATACGTAAAAGATGGCGTAGATACCCAGCTTGACGAAGCTATAAAAATTCTGAAGGAAAAGATCAAATAAAAAGATCAAAAAAGGAGATACGCGATGAAACAGGCCTATCTGATCACTGCGTACAAGGATTTCGACCAGCTCTATGAGCTGGCGAATTTCTTTTCAGAGACAGCATATGTGCTGATCCACGTGGACGGAAAGAGTAAGACCATAACGGATGACCAGATCAAAAAGCTGTGTGAGATCCCGGGATGCAGTGCCTTCCGCGGTTTTTCCGTGGCCTGGGGAAGCTTTGCACACCTTCGGGCAATCTTGGCGCTGATGATCAAGGCGCTGATGCTGGAGGATGTCAGCTACCTGCACCTGCTTACGGGAGAGGACTTTCCCCTGTATTCCGCAAGGGAGCTGGATCAGCGGTTTTTAAATTCGGACAGGATCTTTCTTTCCTATATTCCGCCGGAGAAATTGCCCAAGGCAGTAAAGGTACGCTACAGATACCGGAATCTTATGGTGGATAAAAATATGAAAAATAAGGTCCTCTGGGTCATTCAGGATCTTGCGGGGCGCGCGATGGAAAAACAGGGGAAGGTGCGCCGCAGCATCGGACCTTTTTCCGAAAAAAAGATCTACAAGGGTCTTGTGTATATTTCCATGCCCGCTGAGGCGGCCCGTTATGTGATCAGTTTTATCACAAGGGAGGGAGCCGGATTCTGGCGGGATCTTAAGACCTGTCAGGTGCCGGAGGAATTTTTCTTCCAGACTGTTTTCATGAATCACGAAAAGTGGAGTCAGGCTGTGGAAAACAGGGAGCTTCGCTATATGGACTGGAGCAGCGGCGACGGCTCTTCCCCCTCCTATCTTACGGAGAAGGATTACGAAAAGGTCCTTGCGGCCCGGAAAGAGGGCGCATGTTTTGCCAGAAAGTTCCACCCGGAAAAGTCCCGTATTCTCCGAAAGAAGCTGGAAAAATGCATCGCCGAAGAGGGCTGAATTATTTTCTTGACAAAAGCGTGGCGGGTATAAGAAAATGTCCATATATGTGTTGGAATTCACGATAAAAGCGTGAGGGGTGAATACATGAAGACAGACTGGATCATTGTTGTAGATGACGATGTAACAAATCTGAAGCTGGCCGGGCACATCTTAAGTGCAAAAGGTAAGAAGGTTACTGCGCTGAAATCGGGGCAGACGCTTTTGAAGTACCTGGAAGAAAACCGGCCGGATCTGATCCTTTTGGATATCAAGATGCCGGAAATAGACGGCTTTGAAACCCTTGCAAAATTACGGGAAAAAGAGAAGGAATCGGGAAGCAAAGAGATCCCGGTGATCTTTCTGACTGCCAATGAAGAGGAGGATGCGAAAAGCAAAGCCCTTTCCATGGGCGTATCTGACCTTGTGCAAAAGCCTTTTGACAGTGATGATCTGTTAATGCGCATCGAAAAGGCTCTGGGTCAAGCAGATGATAACCCGGGAGCCGCGTCTGCCGGCGTCGAATCGACGCAGCAGGACATTCCCTGGGTGGTTGTGGTGGATGATGATATCTCCAATCTGAAGCTGGCCGGCAGCTTGCTTAGTAAGTACGGCATGCGGGTTACAGCCATAAGATCCGGACAGGCGCTGCTGGAGCAGATGAAAGAAGGACAGCCGGACCTGGTGCTTTTGGATATTCTCATGCCGGATATGGACGGCTTTGAAGCATATGAAAAATTCCGGGCTCTGGGAGATGAGAAGGCGCAGATCCCTGTGATCTTTCTTTCTGCGGATGAGAGCACGGAGAGCGAATGCAGGGGACTGAGAATGGGCGGCTTTGATTTTATCCGCAAGCCCTTTGTGCCGGATCTTCTGCTGCTGCGCGTCCAGCGGGCGCTGGAATTTGCCCGCCTGAAAAGAAATCAGAAATAGTATCTTAATTCTTTATGAAGTGTTTCACAAACGGCTGATAATATGGTAGAATTGCCGAAGTAAGCGCTACAGATCAGCTGACAGAGGAGTGAAAAATAAAGAAAATGAGTGATAAACGAAACAACGGAGTGATCGGGGAGAACGAGTCCATTCAGGAAGGCCTTGAAAACTTCCTGGACAAGGAACTTTCCGCATATTCCCGTCCCGGTGGAGAGGACTATATCGACGGTGTCTACGGAAGGCAGTATGATCCGGATCCGGAGGATTCTTTTGAGGAACCGGAGGACGATCTGGAAGAAGATGATTATTATGAAGAAACACCTTCCCGTCCTGTAAGAAGACAGGCACCGCCAAAGCAGCCAAGACAGGCCCACCCGGTAAAAAGGAGAGAGCCGGCAAAAGCAGCTCCCGCCAAAAAACAGGCTCGCCCCAAGGCAGCTTCCCATCCGGCGCCCAAAAAGCCGGTGAAAAAGAAGGCAAGTGCTCCGCCCAAACGAAGCAGCGCGCCTGTGAGAAAGCAGAGTATAAAACAGGAAAAGGAAAAGAAGAAAACCAGTGGTTTTGTGAAATTCATACTGCTACTGGCCCTTCTTTTGGTAATCCTGTTTGTGGCAATGAATCTGTTTGTAGGTTCGGCCTATAATAAGATGACATATGAAGAATCCGGAGAGCTGGCAAAGGAACCCATGATGGAAGAGGGCGTAGTCAATCTCCTTTTGATCGGCTGCGATTCCCGCCAGAACGGAGAGGACGGTAGATCCGATGCCATGATCCTGATCTCCATGAACCCCAAGAAGAAAAAGATCTTCATGACATCGATCCTGAGAGATTCTTATGTGTCCATTCCCGGTCATGGCCAGAACAGGCTGAATGCGGCATACGCATACGGCGGCGGCGCGCTTTTGTGCCAGACCATAAATGAAAACTTCGGCATCGAGGTGAACCGCTATGCCATCGTAAACTTCCAGGCCTTTGCGGCCCTGGTGGAAGCAGTAGGCGGCGTGGATATCGATGTGACCAGCGAAGAAGTGGAGTGGATCAACGCTTATTTGAATGAGTACAACATGCTGGAAGGCCGTGACATTACCACGGATTACCTCGATACATCCCTTTCCGGAAACGTGCATCTGAACGGCCCCCAGGCCCTTGCATATTGCAGGAACAGATACATCGGGACGGATTTCGGCAGGACGGAACGGCAGAGAAAAGTTCTTTCCGCCATTATGGGCAAGGTGCCGGCGGCCATGGCAACCAATCCCAACGGTCTCATCGACGGAATTTTCCCGTACCTTACCACCAACCTGACCCAGGGAGAGGTATCCAAGCTTACCACAAAGATGGGAGCGGCAGCAACCTATGAGACCGTGCAGCTTACCGTTCCGGCAGACGGCACCTGGTCCAACAGCAAGATTGACGGGAAAGCTGTCCTTGAGGTGGACTTTGAGGCAAATAAGGCGCTGCTACAGGAGGAGATTTATGGAGAGGGAGGCAGCACCTCAGAAGGAGACGCTTCCGAAGCGGGAGAATCTTCCGAAGGAGAATAAAAAAGAAAAAGGGTTCGCCCTTTTGTGGCGGGATCTGAAAGGCATGATTCCCGTACTGCTGATGCTGATTTTGGTTTTTACTCTGATGCAGGTGTTTTTCCATACCGTCTGCCCCATGCAGATCGTTTGCGGGATCCCCTGTCCGGGGTGCGGGCTGACGAGGGCAGGAGTGCTTTTGCTGCAGGGCAAAGTGGCGGAGTCTTTTCGAATGCATCCGTTTCTGATGGGATGGGTGCTGCTGGCAGCGGATTTTTTCTGGCATCGCTATATAAGGGGAACGAAAGCCGGAGAGTTCCCGGTTCTTTTAACGGTTATCATCGCAGGGATGGTGATTCTGTATATATATAGGATGAAAGTGTATTTTCCCTATATGGAACCAATGAAACCAAGAGGCGGCGGGCTTTATAGTCTGTTTGCGGGTATCATGAAAAAATAGGAGGATAATTATGAACGAGAACAACAACGAGAATGGATATGTAATGCCATCGGATCTTTCCGGGACACCGGTACCGGATTCGGTGGACAGCACGGTGAATACCTCTGTAAATGAAACAGTGGATACCCAGCCTGTGGGAGATCCCACGCCGGCACCCACATATACAAGTGACTTTGAAAGAGCGGGAGCAGCGCTCGATGAAGCACTGGCACAGCCGGTGGAAGAGGCACCGAAGGCGCGGAACTACGAAAGATACTTAAATAATGAAAACAATGACCAGCCTCAGTTTGCGCCGGGAGGTTTTGAGTCGGGAACTTCTTCCCAGAGCTCTAATACCGCCGGCGGCGGAAATAACGGCTACATTTCGTCTGACTTTACCTCGGGGTCTTATCAGGCGCCCCCGGCCGGCAATTACAGTGCGGCGGGACTCGAAGAGCCGGTAACCATGGGTGAGTGGCTGATCAGCCTTTTGCTCATGATGATACCATGTGTAAATATCGTTCTGATGTTTGTGTGGGCTTTCAGCTCCTCGGAGAAAAAATCCAAATCCAACTTCTTTAAAGCAGAGCTGATCATGATGGGAGTGGGTGTTGCGCTTTACATCGTATTTTTCGTTCTGGCAATGGTGCTGGGCTTTTCTGCAGCATCTATGTATGGCTTATGAGGTGAGGCTGGTATATGTGGATAGCAGACCGCTGGAACGATTATGAAGTTCTGGATACAACAAAAGGGGAAAAGCTGGAACGCTGGGGGGACTATATTCTGGTCCGCCCCGATCCTCAGGTGATCTGGGATACAGGATACAGCCATGAAGGCTGGAAACGGAAAAACGGACATTATCACAGAAGTGCCAAAGGCGGCGGATCCTGGGAAACCAGAGATCTTCCCGAAGAATGGACCATTACCTATGACGGCATAAGCCGGCCCATGGTATTTCATTTAAAGCCCTTTGCCTTTAAGCATACCGGGGTTTTTCCCGAACAGGCCGTCAACTGGGACTGGTGCGGGGAGAGGATTCAAAAGTTTACCGCCGGGACCGGCCGGGAGCTTGGACGCGATATGCGGGTTCTGAACCTGTTTGCCTATACCGGAGGCGCTACCGTAAGTGCGGCCCTTTCCGGAGCCTTTGTGACACATGTGGATGCGGCCAAAGGAATGGTGGGCTGGGCCAGAGAAAATGCAGCTTCTTCCGGAGTGCCCTCCGACAGGATCCGATGGCTGGTGGACGACTGCATGAAATTCGTTGAGCGGGAAGGCAGAAGAGGCAATACCTATGACGGGATCATTATGGACCCGCCTTCTTACGGAAGGGGTCCGAAGGGAGAGATCTGGAAGATAGAGGAATGCGTATATCCGCTGATCAAAGCGGCGGCAGGTCTTTTATCAAAAGAAGCGGATTTCTTTTTGATCAATTCCTACACCACGGGACTGCAGCCTGCGGTACTGTCCTATATGCTGGGAGAATGCATTGCGGCCAAAAGAGGCGGAAAGGTGCAGGCTGACGAAATCGGCCTTCCGGTACAGAGAAACGGTCTGATCCTGCCCTGCGGAGCAAGCGGACGATGGATGCTGGACTGAAGCCTTTTGCACAGTTGATTGTTAGAAAGAGGGATTTGCATGATGAATGACAACTCGGGCTATTGGTATGCATGTCGTGAAAAAAGTAGCTGGCATGCCGATCAGGGGGCCGCTGCTCCGATGTTTCGATATCCCTTAGTGGCCCATGCGCTGGGAGGTAAGAAAGGCAAGAAATATACAAATACATTGGAGGCGTTGGAATATGCGTATTCCTGTGGTTACCGATTTGTAGAGACAGACTTGCTTCTTACGGAAGACGGATGTCCGGTGCTTTCCCACGGATTTAATGAGAAAAATTGTAAACGTTTGGGAATGGAATATCGGGAAGAATTTGACCACATGACCGGAGAGATGTTTCTGCAACAAACTGTTTTCGGCATGAGGACCATGGATGCAAAGATGCTGTATTCTTTTATGAAAGAACATAAGGATCTTTATGTGGAACTTGACATGCGGGAGCTTTCCGGGGAAGAAACGACGAGATTACTGACAGCATTTAAAGCGGCTTTTTGCGATGACAGGGAGGCGCTGGACAGATGTATTCTACAGTTCTACAACTATGAAATGTGTGAGGCGGCTCTCGCCTGCTATCCCGTGACGGCGAGTATGATGCTGATCCGTCGTGAATACTATGATGAAATCGACAAAACGATTGGGTTTTGTAGAGAACATGGTATTTGCGCAGCGGCAATCAATAATGAAAGAATTAATTCAGAGGTCGTGGAAAAAATTAAAAATGCAGGGATGGCGCTTTTGGTTTACACTGTAGATAATTGGCAGCGGGCGAGTTGGCTTCTTGCAAACGGTGCGGATACGATCTGTACCAACTTTATTGATATGGAGTTCCGAGGCCGTATGCTGGAGGAAGGCGCTCTTGATGAGGTGTATCAGTGGACGGTAGCTTTCCAGGATGAGATTAGGAATGATGCAGTGCAGGATTCTTTCCTGAAAGTTCCGATGCTTGTCAGAATGGATTGGCCGCTTTTGCAGGAAGAAAAGTTTCTGCGGTCTGATATAGAGACGGTCAGTTTATATTCGGCAGATGCAATTCGGGCAATTGGACGATCTTCCGTTGTGGTGCATGTGTCTTTGGACGATGAGCTCATGAAGCTCAGGAAAAAGCATGCTGACGCAATGAGTAAAAAAATCTACTATAACTTAAAGTATTACACAACCAAAGTCGCTAGAAAGGCTATTAAGCAGAGAGACTTTTTTATATTGGGAAAGAAGGAATACAGGCGCGTTCTGCTAGATGCCGGAGTGAAAAAAAGAGCTATTATCCGGAAGAAAGATCCAGGCCAAATACTAATGAATTTGATCCGGGAATGGATTGTACGATAAAAAGAACAAAGAAAAATGCAAAAAAAAGGAAAAGCGGCAAAAAAGTGCTTGCATTTCCTTTTTTTCTGCGTTATACTGACAAATGCTGTGGCATGATAGCTATGAAGCGTGAGGTTGCGGCTCGCAGGTAACTGCGTTCCGGTTTTCCGTGGAGCGAATGTCAAGAAGAAACTGACGACAAGTCACTGTACAGATCAGCGAAAGCAAACAGTCTGCCGAATGGCAGAAACGACGTGTGCGTATTTAGGACACACACGGGAGAGTGTACAGTCACCACTTGTCGTACTTGAACCTAAAAAGTGCGAAAAGGAGGCGGCTTTTTTTATGGCAAATCAACAGGTAATGAGAATCACATTGAAGGCTTATGATCATAAGCTCATCGATGCTTCTGCAAAGAAGATCATCGAAACAGTTAAGAAGAACGGTTCCCAGGTTTCCGGACCGGTACCCCTTCCTACTAAGAAAGAGGTTGTAACCATTCTTCGTGCGGTACACAAGTACAAAGACTCTCGTGAGCAGTTCGAGCAGAGAACCCACAAGCGTCTGATCGACGTGATCGCACCCACTCAGAAGACGGTAGACGCTCTTCAGAGACTTGAGATGCCTGCTGGTGTTTACATCGGCATCAAGATGAAGTAATAAAGGTACTTAATTAATGTATGAACGCCGCGGCGTTCCGATGCATAAAGGAGGCAAAAATGAAAAAAGCAATTCTGGCAACAAAGATTGGAATGACACAGATCTTTCAGGAAGATGGTTCTCTGATCCCCGTTACCGTGCTTTCCGCAGGTCCTTGTGTTGTAACACAGATTAAGACCAGCGAGAACGACGGATATGATGCGGTTCAGGTGGGCTTTGAAGATAAGAAAGAAAAGATCATCACCAAAGATAAGGGCGGCAAGAAAGAGATCGCTCACAGACATGGCGTAAACAAGCCGGTAAAAGGTCATCTGGACAAAGCCGGTGTATCCGCTAAGAGATATTTAAGAGAGTTCCGCTTTGAGAATGCAGGCGAGTATGAGCTGGCACAGGAGATCAAAGCAGACATCTTTGAGCAGGGCGATCACGTAGATGCAACCGCGATCTCCAAAGGTAAAGGATTCCAGGGCGCGATCAAGAGACTTGGTCAGCACAGAGGTCCCATGAAGCACGGTTCCAAATTCCACCGTCATCAGGGTTCCAACGGTGCATGTTCCTCACCTTCCAAGGTGTTCAAAGGAAAGGGAATGCCCGGACACATGGGATCCGTTAAGGTTACTGTTCAAAATCTTGAGGTAGTCAGAGTAGACGCAGAGAAGAATCTCCTGCTGGTTAAGGGCTCCGTTCCCGGACCGAAGAAGTCTCTGGTAACCATCAAAGAGACCACAAGAGTGGATATTTAATCGGTGAAAGGAGGAGAGAGTCATGGCAAACGTATCTGTGTTTAACATGGAAGGCAAAGAAGTCGGCAGCATGGAGCTGAATGATGCCATCTTCGGCGTTGAAGTAAATGAACATCTCGTACACATGGCAGTTCTGCAGCATCTTGCAGCAAAGCGCCAGGGTACACAGAAAGCAAAAACCCGTTCTGAGGTTTCCGGCGGCGGAAGAAAGCCCTGGAGACAGAAAGGAACCGGACATGCCCGTCAGGGATCTAACAGATCACCTCAGTGGAAGGGCGGCGGAGTTGTATTTGCTCCCACCCCGAGAGATTACAGCTTCAAGCTGAATAAGAAAGAAAAGAAAGCAGCTCTTAAGAGCGCGCTTACCAGCAGAGTTCAGGAGAACAAGCTGATCGTTGTAGATGAGCTGAAGCTTGATGAGATCAAGACCAAGAACTTCGCAAACGTAATGAACAATCTGAAGATCGAGAAAGGCCTTGTAGTTCTGGCAGATAACGATACAAATGTTGTTCTTTCCGCAAGAAACATGGAAAAAGTAAACACCACTCTGGCAAGCCAGATCAATGTTTATGATATTATGAACGGCGGAACCATCGTACTGACCAAGGATTCCGCAGCAAAGATTGAGGAGGTGTACGCATAATGGCAGCGATTCAGTATTATGACGTTATCTTAAAGCCTGTCATCACCGAGAAGAGCATGGATGGCATGAGCGAGAAGAAGTACACATTTTTCGTACATCCCGAAGCTAACAAGTCTCAGATCAAAGAGGCTGTTGAGAAGATGTTTGAAGGTGTGAAGGTTGCAAAGGTTAACACCATCAACCAGGATGGCAAGAAGAAACGCCGCGGAATGACCTTCGGTCGCACGGCTAAGACCAAGAAAGCCATTGTACAGCTGACAGAGGACAGCAAAGAGATCGAGATCTTTGCAGGACTTTGATCCATAAGAAACTATGTGCAGTAAAGCACGAGAGCAAATCACTTGAAAGGAGATACAATAATGGGAATTAAGACATATAACCCATATACCCCCTCCAGAAGAAACATGACCGGTTCCGATTTCTCTGAGATCACCAAGAGCGAGCCGGAAAAATCTCTGGTCGTAGCATTGCCGAAACATTCCGGCCGTAATAATCAGGGTAAGATCACCGTACGTCATCATGGCGGCGGCGCTAAGAAAAAGTACAGAAACGTAGACTTCAGAAGAAACAGCAAGGATGGCATTCCTGCAAAGGTTATCGGTATCGAGTACGATCCTAACCGCAGCGCAAACATCGCACTGATCTGCTACGCAGACGGCGAGAAGAGCTACATTCTTGCTCCTCAGGGTCTGACAGACGGCATGACCGTTATGAGTGGTGCTTCTGCCGAAGTAAGAGTAGGTAACTGCCTTCCTCTTTCCGAGATCCCTGTAGGTACTCTGGTACACAATATCGAGCTGCAGCCCGGCAAAGGCGGACAGATGGTACGCAGCGCCGGAAACAGCGCACAGCTTATGGCAAAAGAAGGAAAATACGCAACCCTGCGTCTTCCTTCCGGAGAAATGAGAATGGTTCCCATCGGATGCCGCGCATCCATCGGCGTAGTTGGCAACGGCGATCACAACCTTGTGAAGATCGGTAAAGCCGGACGTAAGCGCCACATGGGTATCCGCCCTACGGTAAGAGGTTCTGTTATGAACCCGAATGACCATCCGCACGGTGGTGGTGAGGGACGCGCACCTATCGGTCGTCCCGGCCCGAGCACCCCTTGGGGTAAGCCTGCTCTGGGTCTGAAGACACGTAAGAAGAAGAAAGCTTCCAACAAGCTGATCGTTAGACGCCGTGACGGCAGAGCCATCAAATAAGTAAGGGAGGAAAGAAAATGGCCAGATCATTAAAAAAAGGACCTTTTGCAGACACTTCTCTGCTGAAAAAGGTTGACGCAATGAACGCTTCCGGACAGAAAGCAGTAATTAAGACATGGTCCCGTCGTTCCACGATCTTCCCGTCCTTTGTTGGACACACGATCGCTGTACATGACGGACGCAAGCATGTTCCTGTATACGTAACCGAAGATATGGTAGGACACAAGCTCGGTGAGTTCGTAGCTACCAGAACCTACCGCGGTCACGGTAAGGACGAGAAGAAAGGCAAAGTAAGATAAAGGAAGGAGGGTAAACCAATGGCAAAAGGACATAGATCACAGATCAAACGTGAAAGAAATGCAAACAAGGATACCCGCCCGAGCGCAAAGCTCTCTTATGCGCGTATTCCTGTTCAGAAAGCTTGTTTTGTATTAGATGCTATCAGAGGCAAGGACGTTGAGACTGCAGTGGCTGTACTTGAGTACAATCCCCGTTATGCATCCGGCGTGGTTAAAAAGCTTCTTGAGTCTGCAATTGCAAATGCGGAAAACAACAACGGAATGAAGAGGGAAAACCTCTATGTAGCAGAGTGCTACGCCAGTGAAGGACCGACCATGAAGAGAATTCGTGCCAGGGCACAGGGCAGAGCATATCGGATCCTGAAGAGAATGAGCCACATTACAGTTGTTCTGGACGAAAGATAGGAGGAAAGAAAATGGGACAGAAAGTTAATCCTCACGGCCTTCGCGTCGGCATCATCAAGGATTGGGATTCCCGCTGGTATGCAGAGGGCGAGTTCGCCGGATATCTTGAGGAAGATCACAAGATTCGCGAGTATGTAAAGAAGAAACTGGGAAGCGCAGGCATCTCCAAAATAGAGATCGAGCGTGGAGCAGCAGATAAAGTAAAAGTTATCATCTACACCGCAAAGCCCGGCGTAGTGATCGGAAAGGGCGGCGCTGAGATCGAGAAGACCAAGGCTGAGCTGGAGAAGATCACCGGCAAGAAGGCTCTTGTGGACATCAAAGAGATCAAGAGACCGGACAGAGATGCACAGCTTGTTGCAGAGAATATCGCACAGCAGCTTGAGAACCGTGTATCCTTCCGTCGTGCAATGAAATCCTGCATGGGTCGTGCGATGAAAGCATCCGCACTTGGAATCAAGACTTCCGTATCCGGACGTCTCGGTGGTGCAGATATGGCACGTACAGAGTTTTACAGCGAGGGAACGATTCCCCTTCAGACACTCAGAGCAGATATTGACTATGGATTCGCCGAGGCTGATACCACTTACGGAAAAGTAGGTGTTAAGGTTTGGATTTACAAGGGCGAAATCCTTCCCACCAAAGGCGACAAGGAAGGGAGCGATAAATAATGTTAATGCCGAAAAGAGTAAAGCGTCGTAAACAGTTCCGCGGAACCATGAAGGGTAAGGCGCAGAGAGGTAATCAGATTACTTACGGAGAATTTGGTATCGTAGCAATGGAGCCCTGCTGGATCAGATCCAATCAGATCGAGGCAGCCCGTGTAGCTATGACAAGACACGTAAAACGTGGCGGTCAGGTATGGATCAAGATTTTCCCTGACAAGCCTGTAACCAACAAGCCGGCTGAGACTCGAATGGGTTCCGGTAAAGGAGCACTGGAGTACTGGGTAGCAGTTGTTAAGCCCGGCCGTGTTATGTTCGAGATCGCAGGAGTTCCCGAGGATACCGCAAGAGAGGCACTTCGTCTGGCATCCCACAAGCTGCCTTGCAAGTGCAAGATCGTTGCGAAAGCAGATTTGGAAGGAGGGCTCGCTGAATGAAGACCACTACTTACTTAGATGATTTGAAAGCAAAGTCTGAAGCAGAGCTGGCAGAAGAGCTTGTCAGTGCAAAGAAAGAGCTTTTCAATTTGAGATTCCAGAATGCAACCAATCAGCTTGATAACACCAGCAGGATTAAAGAGGTTCGCAAGAACATCGCACGCATCCAGACGGTGATCACACAGAAGGCACGCGCCTGAGATCTTGTAGGAAGGAGAAATAATCGTGGAAGAAAGAAATCTTAGAAAAACACGTACCGGTAAGGTAGTGAGCAACAAAATGGATAAGACCATCGTAGTTGCCGTTGAAAACCATGTTAAGCACCCTCTTTACAAAAAGATCGTAAAGCGTACCTACAAGTTGAAAGCGCATGACGAAAACAATGAGTGCAACATTGGTGACACTGTTAAGGTGATGGAGACCAGACCTTTGTCCAAGGACAAAAGATGGAGACTGGTTGAGATCGTTGAAAAGGTTAAGTAATCGTAAGACGGAAGGAGAATTAGCATGATTCAGCAGGAAAGCAGACTTAAGGTTGCTGATAATACCGGTGCAAAAGAAATCCTCTGCATCCGTGTTATGGGCGGTTCAACCAGAAGATATGCAAATATTGGTGATATTATCGTAGCTACCGTTAAAGATGCAACACCCGGCGGAGTTGTTAAAAAAGGCGATGTCGTTAAGGCTGTTGTAGTCAGAACCGTAAAGGGTGCCCGTCGTAAAGATGGATCTTATATCAAATTTGATGAGAACGCAGCAGTTATCATCAAGGAAGATAAGACTCCCCGCGGAACCCGTATCTTCGGACCGGTAGCAAGAGAGCTCAGAGAGAAACAGTTCATGAAGATCGTTTCCCTGGCTCCCGAAGTACTGTAAGCTCATTGGATGAAATATAGGAGGCTCGAATAATGGCAATTGCAAAGATTAAAAAAGGCGACACAGTCAAAGTGATAGCCGGCGACGCCATCAAGTGCAAGGGCAAAGAGGGCAAGGTTCTCTCAGTTGACCACAAGAACGGTAAAGTTGTGGTTGAGGGAGTAAACATTGTACAGAGACATACAAAACCCTCTGCAGCCAATGCTAACGGCGGCATCATTGAAAAAGAAGCACCTATCTCTCTTTCGAACGTAATGTATGTTCATAAGGGAAAACCCACCAGAATCGGTATCAAGACGGAAGGCGACAAGAAAGTACGTTTCGCCAAGTCCACCGGCGATGTGATCGATTAAGGCAGAAAGGAGGAAGGTACTTTGAGCAGACTGAAAGATATGTATAAAGACGAGATCATGGATGCCATGATCAAAAAGTTCGGATATAAGAATCCCATGCAGGTTCCCAAGATCGACAAGATCGTTCTGAACATGGGCGTGGGTGAAGCAAAGGACAACGCAAAGATCCTTGAGAATGCAATGGCTGATATGGAAACCATCGCAGGCCAGAAGGCTGTAGTTACCAAGGCTAAGAACTCCGTAGCAAACTTCAAGATCCGTGAGGGTCAGTCCATCGGATGCCGCACCACACTGCGTGGCGAGAAGATGTACGAGTTTTTGGATCGTCTGGTTAACCTGGCACTTCCCCGTGTAAGGGACTTCCGTGGTGTAAACCCCAACGCATTTGACGGCAGAGGCAATTACTCCCTCGGAATCAAGGAACAGATCATCTTCCCTGAGATCGAATACGATAAAGTAGATAAGGTTAGGGGTATGGATGTAGCAATCGTTACAACGGCTAAGACAGATGAAGAAGCAAGAGAGTTACTTCGCTTATTCAACATGCCGTTTGCAAAATAACAGGAGGTAAATTCATGGCTAAGACTTCTATGAAAGTTAAACAGCAGCGTAAGCCCAAATTTTCTACAAGAGCTTATACACGTTGCAGCATTTGCGGACGTCCTCATTCGGTTCTGAGAAAATACGGAATTTGCAGAATTTGCTTCCGTGAACTCGCATACAAGGGACAGATCCCGGGCGTTAAAAAAGCAAGCTGGTAAAATAAGAGGAGGAAAGTAAAATGACAATGAGTGATCCGATTGCAGATATGCTTACAAGAATCCGTAATGCAAACACTGCAAAGCATGATACGGTAGACGTTCCTTCATCCAAAATGAAACTGGCTATCGCTGATATCCTTGTGGATGAGGGTTATATTGCAAAATATGATCTGGTAGATGACGGTGCTTTCAAAGTGATCCGTATCACACTGAAATACGGCGCTGACAAGAATGACAAGATCATCACCGGTATCAAGAGAATTTCCAAGCCCGGTCTTAGAGTATATGCCGGCAAGGATGAGCTCCCCAAAGTACTTGGCGGACTCGGATGTGCCATCATTTCCACAAACCAGGGTGTTGTTACCGACAAGAAAGCTCGCGAGCTTCAGGTAGGCGGAGAAGTTCTTGCATTCGTATGGTAATCCTTAAAACCATATCAACACAGATTTAAACGGCGCAAGCCGTCCCATGAGCAAAAGGAAGCTGCAAGGCAGCGCCTTTGCGAATGGATGGTTTAAGAGATAGATGACGTAGTAGATTAGAAAAATAGGAGGTACGGGCATGTCACGTATAGGAAGAATGCCAATCGCAGTACCGGCAGGCGTAACTGTTGATATTGCAGAAAATAATAAAGTGACTGTAAAAGGTCCTAAGGGAACACTTGAGCGGGTTTTACCTGCAGAGATGGACATTAAGCTTGAAGACGGAAACCTTTCCGTCGGAAGACCGAATGATCTGAAGAAAATGAAAGCTTTACATGGTCTGACCAGATCCCTGTTAAACAACATGGTAGTAGGTGTAACCGAAGGCTATGAGAAGAAGCTGGAAGTAAACGGTGTTGGTTATCGTGCTGCAAAGCAGGGTAAGAAGCTGGTTCTGAACTTAGGTTATTCTCATCCGGTAGAGATGGAAGATCCTGAAGGCGTTGAGACAGCTGTAGACGGTCAGAATATCATCATCGTAAAGGGTATCGATAAAGAGAAGGTTGGACAGTTCGCCGCACAGATTCGCGACAAGAGAAGACCTGAGCCTTACAAGGGTAAGGGTATCAAATATGCTGATGAGACGATCCGCCGCAAGGTTGGTAAGACCGGTAAGAAATAATAGATAAGGAGAGTGTGAAAATGGTTAGTAAAGTATGTAGACAAGATGTCCGTGTGAAAAAGCACAAAAGGCTGCGCAACCGTTTTTCCGGCACTGCTGAGAGACCCCGTCTTGCAGTATTCCGCAGCAACAACCACATGTATGCTCAAATTATCGATGATACGGTGGGCAATACTCTGGTAGCAGCTTCTACTCTTGAGAAGGACGTGAAAGCAGAGCTTGAGAAGACGAACAACGTAGATGCTGCGGCATACCTGGGCAAGGTGATCGCACAGAAGGCACTTGATAAGGGAATCAAGACTGTTGTATTCGACAGAGGAGGATTCATTTATCAGGGTAAGATCGCAGCTTTGGCCGAAGCAGCCAGAGAAGCTGGACTGGAATTTTAAGGAAGGGAGACGTAAATACATGAAACGTACAATCATTGATACAAGCAATGAGGAACTCAATGAAAAAGTAGTTGCCATCAAGCGCGTAACCAAGGTTGTCAAGGGTGGACGTAACATGCGCTTCACAGCTTTGGTGGTTGTGGGAGACGGCAAAGGACATGTAGGCGCCGGTCTTGGTAAAGCGACTGAAATCCCTGAAGCAATCCGTAAGGGCAAAGAAGATGCGATCAAGAGAATGGTAACGGTAGCAATCGATGAGGTTGGTTCCATCACCCATGACAATATCGGTAAATTCGGAAGCGCTTCCGTACTTCTGAAGAAGGCTCCCGACGGAACAGGTATCATCGCAGGTGGTCCTGCACGTATCGTATGCGAGCTTGCAGGCATCAAGAACATCCGTACCAAGTCCCTTGGCTCTAACAACAAGCAGAACGTTGTGCTGGCTGCCATCGAAGGACTGAGCAGGCTGAAAACACCTGAAGAGGTAGCTGCTAAGCGCGGTAAGCAGGTTAGCGAGATTTTAGCTTAATTAGGAGGCAGGAAAAATGGCAGATAAGACAATTAAGGTGACTCTGGTCAAGTCTCCCATCGGTGCGATCCCTAAGCACAAAAGAACGGTGGAGGCATTAGGCCTTAAGAAGATGCACAAGACGGTTGAGCTTCCGGACAATGCTGCTACACGCGGTATGGTTGAGCAGGTAAGACATCTTGTGAAGGTAGAAGAAGCGTAAAGCGGGAGGTTAATGATGGAATTATCAAATTTAAGACCTGCAGACGGTTCCAAGCATAATGGCAATTTCAGAAGGGGTCGTGGACACGGAAGTGGAAACGGCAAGACCGCCGGTAAGGGACACAAGGGTCAGAAAGCTCGTTCCGGAGCACCCAGAATCGGTTTCGAAGGTGGACAGATGCCCCTTTACAGAAGACTCCCTAAGAGAGGCTTCAAGAACAGAAATGCAAAGGATATCGTAGGCATTAATATTTCAGCTCTGGAGCGTTTTGACAACGGAGCAACCGTAGATATTGAAGCGCTGGTATCAGCAGGCGTGGTAAAAGACACCTGTGACGGTGTCAAGATTCTCGGAAACGGAGAACTTACCAAGAAGCTTGATGTTAAAGTAAATGCATTTTCCGCATCGGCAAAAGAAAAGATTGAGGCTCTTGGTGGAACAGCAGAGGTGATCTAATGTTACAAACTTTAAGAAATGCCTTTAAAGCAAAAGAAGTCAGAACCAGATTACTTTTCACGCTGCTTATGCTGATTGTGATCAGATTCGGATGCCAGCTCCCGGTACCGGGAGTTGAGCGGACCTTCTTTAAAGAATGGTTCGAGCAGCACTCCGGAGATGCGTTCAACTTCTTTGATGCCTTTACCGGTGGTTCATTCCTGAACATGTCGGTATTCGCGCTGAACATCACACCGTACATCACATCATCCATTATCATGCAGCTTCTGACCATTGCGATCCCGAAGCTGGAAGAGATGCAAAGAGACGGTGAAGACGGACGAAAGAAGATCGCAGCTATCACAAGATATGTGACGGTAGGCCTGGCACTCATTGAGTCTACGGCTATGGCAATCGGGTTCGGAAGAAGCGGTCTTTTGCAGGGTGATGCCATTGCGCTGGATTACATCTGTGTAATCGCAGCACTGACAGGTGGCGCGGCATTTATCATGTGGATCGGTGAGCAGATCACGGAGCATGGTGTAGGTAACGGAATTTCCATCGTACTTACCATCAACATCATTTCCCGTATGCCTAACGATCTGAAAGTTCTGTATGACAGATTTGTAAAGAATGCCGAGACAGTAACCATGTCCGTTATTGCAGCAGTAGCAATCGTACTGATCATTGTTGCTACGGTAGTTCTTGTTATTTTGTTAAACGACGGCGTACGCAGAATTCCTGTACAGTATGCCAAGAAGATGCAGGGAAGAAAAGCATTCGGCGGCAACTCCAGCCATATTCCGCTGAAGATCAATACCGCAGGTGTTATTCCCATCATCTTTGCATCATCCCTGATGCAGTTCCCCAACGTGATCTGCCAGCTGGTAGGCTACAAAGAGGGAACAGGGGTATGGTCTGAGATCCTGAAAGGACTCAACTCCAACAACTGGTTTAATCCCAGTCTGCCCCAGTACAATATCGGACTTCTGGTATACATTTTGCTGGTGATCTTTTTCGCATATTTCTACACCTCGATCACCTTTAATCCGCTGGAAGTATCCAACAACATGAAAAAGCAGGGCGGCTTTATCCCGGGTATTCGTCCCGGCAAGCCTACGACGGATTATCTGAATAATATCCTGAACTATGTGATCTTTATCGGAGCCGTAGGTCTTGTACTGGTAGCGGTTATCCCCATCTTTTTCAACGGTATGTTCGGAGCTAACGTATCCTTCGGTGGTACCAGCCTGATCATTATCGTCAGCGTAATCTTAGAGACCATCAAGCAGATCGAGTCTCTGATGCTGGTAAGAAATTACAAAGGCTTTTTGAATGCATAAACTGTAAACAGGTTGGGAAAGCGGCTTGCCCGCTTTTCCGACTTTGCATGTAGCACAAACGATATGCTGCCCGGCAGCATAGATGTTTTGGGAGGACAAAAATGAAACTGATCATGTTAGGTGCCCCCGGAGCGGGCAAAGGCACACAGGCCAAAAAGATTGCAGAAAAATACGGGATCGTACATGTTTCCACCGGAGATATTTTCCGTGCCAATATCAAAAACGGAACTCCTTTGGGAATGGAAGCAAAGAAGTACATGGATGCCGGCGGGCTGGTTCCCGATGAGCTGACAGTACGGATCCTGCTTGACCGTGTAGCACAGGATGACTGCAAAAACGGATATGTGCTGGACGGATTCCCCCGTACCATTCCCCAGGCAGAAGTTCTGGATCAGGAACTGACAAAACTCGGCGACAAGATCGATTATGCCATCGATGTTAACGTTCCCGATGAAGCCATCGTTGAGAGAATGGGTGGAAGAAGAGCCTGCGTAAAATGCGGCGCAACCTATCATATTGTAAATATTCCGCCGAAGAAAGAAGGAATCTGTGATGTTTGCGGAAGCGAGCTGATCCTTCGCGATGATGATAAGCCGGAAACGGTACAGAAGAGACTGGATGTTTATCATGAGCAGACCCAGCCCCTTGTGGACTTTTATCAGAAAAAAGGCGTGCTGAAAGAAGTAGACGGTACAAAGCAGATGCAGGAGATCTTCGATGAGATCTGCGGTATTCTCGGCTGAGTACAGGAGAAAATAACAGGTAGGGACAATGGCAGTAACAGTTAAATCAGCAAGAGAGATAGAGCTTATGAGAACGGCCGGGAAGTACCTGGCCGAGCTTCACGAAAGAATGGGAGAAGCCATCAAAGCCGGTATGAGCACACTGGAGATCGATGAGATGGGAGACCGGATCATCAGAAGCTACGGGTGCATTCCCAACTTTCTGAATTATAACGGATATCCCGCATCCATTTGCGTATCCGTAAATGAGGAAGTGGTTCACGGCATTCCCAGAAAGGACAGGATCCTGCAGGAGGGAGATGTGGTTTCCCTCGATTGCGGACTGATCTATCAGGGATATCATTCCGATGCGGCCAGAACCCATATCGTCGGTGATGCGCCTCAGGAAGTCAAAGATCTGGTGCAGCGAACAAAGGAAAGCTTTTTCGAAGGCATCAAAATGGCAGTGGATGGCGGACATCTGTATGATATCTCCAACCGCATTGATGAATACATCAGTCAGTTTGGCTACGGCATCGTAAGAGATCTGGTGGGACACGGCATCGGAACGAAGCTTCACGAAGATCCCCAGATCCCCAATTTTGCCCAGAAGAAAAAAGGAATCCGCCTTTGCGCAGGCATGACCCTGGCGGTGGAACCCATGATCAACTTAGGGCGGGCCGATGTAGACTGGCTGGATGATGACTGGACGGTAGTTGCCTCCGACGGCAGCATTTCCGCCCACTATGAAAATACGATACTGATCACCAAAGACGGAGAACCGGAAATCCTGACTCTGTAAAACGTGATCATAGATAAGAAACTTTTTAAATGTCTGTTCTATAAGGAGGAAAAAATGTCAAAGGCAGATGTGATCGAAATGGAAGGCGTTGTGATCGAAAAGCTTCCCAATACCATGTTTCAGGTTCAGTGTGAGCACGGACATGTTGTATTGGCCCATATCAGCGGCAAGCTGCGTCAGAATTATATCAGGATTCTGCCCGGCGACACGGTAAAGCTTGAGCTTTCTCCTTATGATCTGACAAAGGGCAGGATCGTTTGGAGAGCAAAATAACAAACCCATAGCGAAACGAAAAAGTTGTTGCATTTGACACTTTTGCGTGATATAATACAAAACGGTCTTTTTTGAAAGGAGGTTTTAAGATGAAGGTTAGATCGTCAGTAAAACCGATTTGCGAAAAATGCAAAGTCATCAAGAGAAAAGGGAAGATCAGAATTATCTGTGAGAATCCTAAACATAAACAGGTTCAGGGCTGATCGGCTCTGACGCGGCGCTTGGCGCCTGTTTACTGTTGATACCGGCCGGACAGCCGCAGAGATTGATTGACTGACTCTGCAGTGCTGATCGGAAGGGCAAGACCTTATGCATGCAACTGGTATAAGGTTGGGCATGACTTGATTTTTCGCCCCAGTCAATTAGTAACAAGAAGGTGGTGTCAGATAGTGAGGCACCGGGAGAACCGGAAAAAAAATCGACCATTCCGGTTTTCGGAAAACGGAGGAAAGTAAAATGGCTCGTATTGCAGGTGTGGATTTACCCAGAGACAAGCGTGTTGAGATCGGACTTACCTATATTTACGGTATTGGCCGTCCCAGCGCAACCAGAATTTTGGCTGATGCAAAGGTGAATCCGGATACCCGTTGTCGTGATCTTACCGATGACGAGGTGAAAAGAATCAGTGAAGTGATCGAAGAAACCCAGATGGTAGAAGGTGATCTTCGTAGAGAAGTAGCGCTTAACATCAAGCGTCTTCAGGAGATCGGTTGCTATCGCGGTATCCGTCACAGAAAAGGTCTTCCTGTTCGCGGACAGAAGACAAAGACCAATGCAAGAACCCGCAAAGGTCCTAAGAGAACTGTTGCAAACAAGAAGAAGTAAGATTAAGAAGGAGAAAGTAGGTTAGTTTTATGGCAAAGCAGAATGCAAGAAAAGTAACAAAGAAGCGTGTCAAGAAAAACGTTGAACACGGACAGGCACATATTCAGTCTTCCTTTAACAATACTATTGTTACGCTGACTGATAACAACGGAAATGCACTTTCCTGGGCAAGTGCCGGTGGTCTGGGCTTTAGAGGTTCAAAGAAATCTACTCCTTATGCTGCACAGATGGCAGCAGAAACGGCTACGAAAGCAGCGCTGATCCATGGTCTTAAGACTGTGGACGTAATGGTTAAGGGTCCCGGCTCAGGCCGTGAGGCAGCTATCCGTGCACTGCAGGCAAGTGGTCTGGAGGTAACCAGCATTCGTGACGTGACACCCGTACCCCACAATGGATGCCGCCCTCCGAAGCGTCGTCGTGTGTGATGGTTTTTTGGGATTCCCTGCAGCCCTTATTTGCAGGACACACTATTATTGAAAGCAATCTGCCTGTGCGTTTACGCAGGGCAGATTTGTGTTGGATGAAAGCGTTATCGCTGTAAACAACTGTAATTACCTGCCGAAGGGCAGGCGACAATGTCAAGGAGGAAAAAAAACAATGGCAGTAAACAGAGTACCCGTGTTAAAGAGATGCAGATCTCTTGGTTTAGAGCCTGCGGTTCTGGGCTATGACAAAAAGTCCAATCGTAAGCTCGAGCGTGCAAACCGTAAGGTGTCCGAGTACGGACTTCAGCTTCGAGAGAAGCAGAAAGCAAAATTCATCTACGGCGTTTTGGAAAAACCTTTCCGTAACTACTATGAGAAAGCCGATATGATGAAAGGCCAGACCGGTGAGAACCTGATGGTTATGCTTGAGAGCAGACTGGATAACGTAATCTTCCGTCTTGCTTTTGCACGTACCAGAAGAGAGGCTCGTCAGATCGTAGGTCACAAGCATGTTCTTGTAAACGGAAAGAGCATCAACATCCCTTCCTATCGCGTAAAAGCAGGAGATGTGATCGAGATCCGCGAGAAATCCAAGAGCCTGCAGAGATATAAAGATATCGCTGAAGTTACCGGTGCAAGACTGGTTCCCGAATGGCTGGATCAGGATATGGAGAACTTCAAAGGGACTGTAAAGCAGCTTCCTACCAGGGAAATGATCGATGTTCCCGTTGATGAGATGCTTATCGTCGAGTTGTATTCCAAGTAATCAGTATCGCATATAAATAAGCACAAATACATCAGAAGGAGGTATTTACAGTGTTTGATTTCGAGAGACCGAATATTGAAGTAGCCGAGATTTCTGAAGATAAAAAATACGGACGTTTTGTGGTTGAGCCCTTAGAGAGAGGCTATGGAATCACATTAGGTAACTCCCTTCGCAGGATCATGCTCTCATCCCTTCCGGGTGCAGCAGTAAGCTCCGTTAAGATCGAAGGCGTTCTGCATGAGTTTTCATCCATCCCCGGTGTAAAAGAGGATGTGACTGAAATCATCATGAACCTGAAGAATCTTGCAATCAAGAACACTTCTTCCACCAATGAGCCCAAGGTAGCTTACGTTGAGTTCGAGGGAGAGGGAATTGTCAGAGCATCTGATATTCAGTGCGATTCTGATATCGAGATCATCAACAAAGATCAGGTGATCGCAACCTGCGGTGCAAAAGACGCAAAGCTCTTTATGGAGATCACTATTGTAAAGGGCAGAGGTTATACCAGCGCAGAGAAGAATAAGACAGATGATTTCCCCATCGGTGTGATCGCAGTTGATTCCATCTTTACTCCCGTAGAGCGTGTGAACATGACTGTTGAGAATACCCGTGTAGGTCAGGTAACTGACTATGATAAACTGACGCTTGATGTATATACCAACGGAACCAGAGAGCCGGATGAGGCTGTATCTCTGGCAGCAAAGGTTCTTTCCGAGCATCTTTCCCTGTTCATCGACCTTTCCGAGAATGCAAAGACCGCTGAGGTTATGATCGAGAAGGAAAATGACGAGAAAGAAAAAGTGCTTGAGATGAGCATTGATGAGCTGGAGCTTTCCGTTCGTTCTTACAACTGCTTGAAGAGAGCAGGCATCAATACCGTACAGGAACTTACCGATAAGACTCAGGACGATATGATGAAGGTTAGAAACCTTGGTCGCAAGTCCTTAGAAGAAGTTCTTGCAAAGCTGAAAGAGCTTGGACTTGAGCTTCGCGTCGGTGAAGAATAAGAAGATCTTTGCATCATCAAAACAGCATGGATAAGACCAATGAGCACTGTGCTGCACTCAAAGGAAACTGCCCACTGGGCACACAGGCTGCAGATCTAAGACCGATGAGCAATCTGCGGCAGATCAGGAGGTAAAATAAAATGGCAATGTACAGAAAATTGGGAAGAACTTCTTCTCAGAGAAAAGCACTTCTTCGTAATCAGGTAACCAATCTGCTCTATCACGGAAAGATCGTTACCACCGAGGCAAGAGCAAAAGAGCTTCGTAAGATCGCTGAAAAGATGATCACCCTTGCTGTAAAAGAGAAGGATAACTTCGAGACCGTAACCGTGAAAGCAAAAGTTGCACGGAAGGACAAAGACGGCAAGCGCGTAAAGGAAGTTGTAGACGGCAAGAAAGTAACCGTTTATGATGAAGTGGATAAGGAGATCAAGAAGGACAAACCTTCCCGTCTTCATGCAAGACGTCAGATGCTTCAGGTACTGTATCCTGTAAAAGAAGTACCCGTTGAAGGCGCAGGACGTAAGAAAAACACCAAAGAAGTAGACATGGTTGCAAAGATGTTTGACGAGATCGCACCCAAGTACGCAGATCGTAAGGGCGGATACACCCGCATCGTAAAGATCGGCCAGCGTAAGGGCGACGGCGCCATGGAAGTACTCATCGAGCTTGTATAACAAGACGCGCAAGAATATGAAAAGAGACACCTGGAATGCTTGCATTCATAGGTGTCTCTTTTTGTATTCTTATGAGTCGCCTATGGCGACGGTTCGTGCGAGCGAAGCGTAGCACGAACAGAGCGTCTTGTGAAACAAGCAGAGTTAATATGATTTACACGATTCACAGAACTCCAAACCCCGGACTCGCAACCCCGTGCTGCGCACTAAATTGTTGCTGCGCAACCGGTTGCTCGTTGTGTTTGGAGTTTCTGCTTCGCAGATCGACCCCGCAATCCAGCCAATGCTTATGAGCAAGCTCCCGCATTGTCTGTCTTACGTGCTCACTGTGAATCGTAACGTCAGGGTTTTTCAAAATGTTGATAATCCTTCATACTTTTCCAGTGCCCTCCCCAGGTAAAACCATGCTCTTTAAAAAGCTTATAACACAGATCCTGTTCATCGATCATATGAGCTTGCATTCTGCTGCGATCTGCGTAAGGCTCGCTGCCTGCAGGCGAGATCTTCTGCTTTCCGCCGGGATAGGTAATATAAGGATTGTAAAAAGGATTAACATCCACCGCCATGCCCTTTGCATGCTTTGACAGGTTACCTGACCCGGAAACAGTACGGAAGTTAAAGCAGGAAGTATTGTCGTCAGCGCAGGAAAGATCATCATCTCCGTCATACTCATCGATCAGGCGGATCTTATCAATCTGATAGCCCGCATCATAAAGACCGGCAAAGACCTCCAGAAGATCATCGGCGATCTTTTTGTTGCAGATCATTTCTCCATTCTGTTCGGTTCCAGTAAAATCAATATAACGGAGCCGCAAAAATGAAAGATCGTCAAACGTGATCACATCATTTTCATGGAAGGAAACGCCATTGATCTTTTGGATGATATCCTCCGTTAAAGGTTCCTTGGAAAAGCCTTCCCTGTAAATGACACGGTCCGGATTCACCGGAAGGGGCGGATCCGTGGAAGAACTGTCTGAAGATAAGTCATTTGCAGAAGAGGCAGTGCCGTCTCTTTCGTCGGAAGGAAGTGCAAACAGACCTGCTCCGCCTTCCGGAAGGATGAACTGCCCGGAAGCGTCTTCGAAGACCATAGCAGAGGTCTGATCTTTTTCTGTGGCTTCAACCGAAGAAGCCTGTCCTGCAGATGAGGCTTCCTGCGAAGTAGATTGTTCTGCAGATGGGATCTTCGCATCGCTACTCTTGCTTCTTGGATCAAGCAAAACAACCAGAAGCAGCGCCAGCATAAGGAAAAGACTTGCCGCCAAAAGTATAACCAGGCGATTTCTCGATGTATTTTTATGATTCTTGTTTGCGCTCATACCACGGATTATATCATTGCAATAAGGCATATTCTATAATATTTACAATAAAAATGGCAAATTTCACATATGTTATTGAGCGAAAAGGGAAGTGGTAGTAGGATTTTGATGGTAATCATAAGAGCGACAACAAAAAAGGAGGAATGAACATGCAACTGAAGAAGCTTGTATCAAAAGCAGTACTGTTTGCAGCAGCGCTGGTTGCAACAGCCGGAATCAGCAAACCGGTCTATGCTGATGACACAAATTTTGGCAGGATTGAGGTGGAAGGAACCAATGAATGGAATCCGGCAGAGTTTTTCTCTGCTGAGTATACCGCCACATCCGATCCGGACAGCGATATCAAGTGCACGGTAGAGCTGTTAGACGGCACTGAAAAGGTGTACAGTTCCTATGATAATACAGGTGTTGGAGCATTAAAGCTTGATAAAGAAAAAACGTATACGTTAAATGTTTATTTGGGCATTTATGAAAAAGGCTACGAAGGAAATTCGGAACATTGGCTGTATCCCGGAAAGGTGGATCTGTTTTATTTTAACAACCATCATATGAGCGCATACTCATCAATGATAAAAGATAGCTATTACAGCTATGTCTACGATGGAACAGAGCTGATGGTTACCAAAAAGATTACCTATATACCGGAAAACGACAGATTTATGGCCTATAGCGAGAATCTTGATCTCGGAGATGTTACCATCACAGGCCCTGCTTCCTATAAGGTCGGAGAGGTTTTCGACGCCTCAAAGTATAGCGCAACATCCAGTAAAGTAAAGAATCTGGCTGTGTTCGCTGCTTTGCAGAATGAAAAA
>JAIKWF010000089.1 GCA_024685005.1 Lachnospiraceae bacterium | reverse complement strand
GCCATCATGCTTTCCCTTACCATCCGTTTATATAAAAGGTATCATACCCTGGATATCGATAAAATGTATGAAAGATCGCATCATGCGGCGGAGGACAGATAAGTGGACTTTATACGTAATTTTCCGCTCTTTACCATTGTGCTGAGCCTTTTTTCCGGAGTGCTCTGCTATATGTTAAAACCGAAAGCGGCAAAAATCTATACCCTGCTTTACGAGGGATTTTTGATCGGACTGGTATTGTGCATTCTCTGGTACGTTGCCTATACAGGACAGCCCTTTACCTATGTGATGGGAGAATTCCCGGCACCCTGGGGTAACGAGATCCGGGCAGGGATCCTGGAAGGTATGATCGCCCTGACATTCCTTATAGTGGAGATTTGCAGCGTGGGGGCGGGCTTTAGGTTCCTGAAAGAGGATATGGATGAGAGTAAACTGAATCTGTATTTTACTTTGGTAAATCTTATGACAGCAGCGCTGATGGCCCTTGTCTGGACCAATGATCTGTTTACGGGATATGTCTTTTTGGAGATCCTGACGCTCACAAGCTGCGGCGTTTTGATCGTAAGAGAGATCGGCCGTACCACTCTGGCAGCGGTTCGTTATATGATCCTGAACCTTTTGGGCTCCGGTCTTTTTTTGCTGGGAGTTGTGCTTTTGTATGATATCACAGGTCAGCTTCTCATGGTACCAATGAAGACAACGATTGCGGAAATGATCGCAGATCCCCAGGCCCATGCGGTGATCGGTGTGGCCGTGGGAATCCTGACCATCGGTCTTTCCATTAAGAGCGGTCTGTTTCCGTTTCACTTCTGGATGCCGGACACTTATGGATGGGCTACGCCTACATCGGCAGCTCTCCTGTCGTCTCTTGTGTCCAAGGCATATATTTTCCTGCTGTTTAAGACCTATTACAGAGCGATCGGTATTGAGGTGATTGAACAGCTTCCCATTCGTAATGTGCTTTTAGTACTGGGCATTCTGGGAATTGTGGGAGGTTCCCTGCAGGCAATCCATACCAATAACCTGAATCATATGGTGGCGTATTCTTCCGCTGCCCAGATCGGCTACATTTATATGGGGATCGGTCTTGGCGGCGTGGCAGGTTATACAGCGGCCATGTTCCATATTATGGCTCATGCCATTACCAAGTCCCAGCTCTTTTTGACAACACCCCGCCTTGCGGAGGCAGCCGGAGGGACGCTGAAATTTCAGGATCTGCAAGGAGCAGGACTGAAAACCCGGGTAGCAGGGGCTTACTTTACGGTGGGAGCGCTTTCCATGATCGGTATTCCCATTTTTGCGGGCTTTTCCAGCAAGCTCCAGTTCGCCATGGCAGCGGTAACCCAGGGGAGCGGTAAAAAACTGATCGTTGTTATGCTGGCGCTGGCGGTCAGCTCCATGCTCAATGCCCTTTACTTTATTATGACGCTGATCCGGATCTATACACCGGACGGCAGCAAAGGGAAAAATGTCTATATGCACCATCACCTGAATTATCATATTCCCATGCTGGTGTTAACGGCGGCTAACCTTTTGCTGGGACTGAACTGCGATCTGATCGTGGATCTGATCCGGCGGGGACTTTTGATGTTTTCATAAGTAAGATTTTAGTGTAAGGAGAAAAGCAATGCTTTACGGATTGTGTATTCTGTTTCCCATGGTGGGAGGCATCCTCATTTCAATCCTTTTAAATGATGATAAGCTGCCTGCCGACAGGAAGGCCGGGATCAGAAGAAAACGAAACAGATGCTATGCGGCGCTGATGCTTTTGACAGATCTGATCTGCGCGCTGAGTATGGCATCCCGTCCCGGAGGGGTATCTTTTCCCATCGTGGGGAAAGCGGGGATCGCATTTTTACCGGACACCTTCGGGATGGTGATGATGACGCTGATCCTGACGGTATATACGCTGATCCTGTTTTACAGTTTTTCCTACATGGAAAGCGAGGAGAGAGAAGAGATATTTTTTGGGTTCTATTTTTCCTCATTAGGAGCACTGATCGCGGTATGTCTGTCCGGCAACCTGATCACCCTCTATGCATTCTTTGAGCTGGCAACCCTCTCTTCCATGCCGCTGGTATTGCATGAGATGGATGCAAAGTCGGTATCAGCGGGAAAGAAATATCTGTTTTACTCCATCGGCGGTGCGCTGATGGGACTTGCCTGCATTACCATGATCTATTATCTGTGCGGGGAGCAGGTGCTCTTTACCTATGGCGGTTTTATGAGCCCGGAGATGATCGCCGGACATGAACCGGTATTTTTTGCGCTGGTCCTTTTGGGGATCGTGGGCTTCGGAACCAAAGCGGGAATCTGGCCCATGCACGGGTGGCTGCCTACCGCACATCCCATTGCGCCCGCTCCGGCATCGGCGCTGATGAGCGGAATCATCGCAAAGGCCGGTGTGATCGCCCTTGTAAGAATGATCTACTTTGCCATCGGACCGTCACTGCTGCGGGATACCTGGGTGCAGAGGACCTGGACGGTGCTTTGCATGATCACGGTACTATTGGGCTCCTCCATGGCATTTATGGAAAAGGAGCTGAAAAAAAGACTGGCTTATTCAACAGTCAGCCAGATTTCTTACATTCTCCTGGGACTTTCACTGCTGTCCATGACAGGGCTCTGGGGTGGCCTGCTCCAGCTGTTTGCCCATGCCTGCGCCAAAGGTACGTTGTTCCTTTGCGCCGGAATGATCATTAAAAGAACCGGACTTCGGCAGGTAAAAGACCTTTCCGGAATCGGGAAAAAACTGCCCCTTACCATGTGGCTGTTTTTCTTTGCGGCCCTTTCCCTTGTGGGGATCTGGCCCATGGGAGGCTTTCTTGCCAAGTGGACCCTGGCTCAGGGAACTCTGGAGAGTACAAAGGGATTTTTTGCCATCGCACCTGTGGTGGTGCTTCTGATCTCGGCCATGCTGACGGCAGGTTATCTTTTGCCGGTGGTGATCGGCGGATTTTTCCCGGGAAAAGAAGCTAAGGATCAGGAGACGGAACGGATCAAAGAGCCGCTTTTGATGCTGATCCCCATGGCAATCTTGTGTGCAGGATCCCTTATCACCGGTCTGTTTGGATATGATATTTTGGCACTGCTCCATTTTTAAAGAATAATAAGTGGGAGAAAAGTCTCCCGGAGGTTTGATGTGAGTCCCGTATTTTTATTGTTACCGATCTTAATACCTGTGATCTTCGGCTTTTTGATCATCCCCCTGAAATTTCAAAATGATCTTCGCAGAAACCTGTATGCCGAAGCAGTGGTGGTGATTACAACCATACTGGTGTGGATCGCTTTGTTTAACGTTCGAAGAGATCCGGCGGAACTGTACAGCTTTTCCAGCGGTTTTTCCATCGCCCTTCATATAGACGGGGCGGGAGAGCTGTTTGCCGGAATGGTCTCATTGATGTGGCCTGCAGTCATGCTTTATGCCTTTGACTATATGCGGGATACCAAACGAAAGAACATGTTCTTTGCATTTTACGTTATGACCTATGGTATTACACTGGGCATAGCGTTTGCAGCCAACATGACGACCCTCTATACCTTCTTTGAGATGCTGACCCTGGTGACGATCCCACTTGTCAGCTACTATGAGACAAGAGAGTCCCGGTATGCGGGCAGAAAATACGCAGCCTTTTGTATTGGCGGAGCATCATTGGGACTGTTCACGGTGATCATGACAACCGTTTACGGAAACGGCGGGAGCTTTGTTTACGGAGGTTCGATGGGAACCGGATTTGATCCGAGGATGATCCATATCGCATTTTTGTTCGGTTTCTTCGGGTTTGGTGTAAAGGCAGCCATCTTTCCCCTGTATGACTGGCTTCCTACGGCATCCGTGGCACCCACGCCGGTAACGGCCCTTTTGCATGCGGTTGCCGTGGTAAATTCCGGCGTATTTGCCATAGCAAGACTGATCTACTATACCATCGGACCGGAAGCCATCATCGGATCCAGAAGCCAGAAACTGGCAATATATGTCAGCATATTTTCCCTGCTGTTTGCAGCCTGGATGGCATTGGGAGAAGGACACTTTAAAAGACGTCTTGCCTACTCTACCGTCAGCAACCTGTCCTATATGCTCTTCGGACTGGCGCTCCTGACGCCTGCAGGATTGATGGCGGGGCTGCTGCACATGCTTTTCCACGGCATCATCAAAATGTCACTGTTCCTTTGCGCCGGCGCATTCATGCACCGGACGGAAAAATCCTATGTGGCAGAAGTATCCGGCGTGGGAAAAAGAATGCCGGTCACATTCCTGTTTTACACCTTAGGAGGACTGTCGCTGACGGGAATCCCGCTGTTTTGCGGATTCGTATCCAAATGGAAACTGCTGGAAGCAGGATTTTCACAGGGGAGCACGGGCGGCTACCTTGGAGCATTTGCCCTGCTGCTGTCCGCATTCCTGTGCGCCGTATATACACTGACCGTCAGTATGCAGGCCTTTTTTAGCCCGAAGGAAAAAGATCTGTATAAAACCCCGGGATGCGTACAGGAAGCTCATCCCCTGATGCTGATCCCCATTGCGGTGTTCGGAATCTTCAACGTGATCCTGGGCGTCTATCCCGCGCCGATCCT